>JAJFTD010000119.1 GCA_021373255.1 bacterium | reverse complement strand
TGCATGCGGCATGGCCCTGGGAACAAGCTATTACGGCTTATGAAGAACAATAATGGAAATCTATTAAACTCGCTAAATCTGCCCGACGACCTGAAACGCCTGTCAAATGCACAGATGAAGATATTGGCGGAAGAGGTCAGGGGCTTTATACTCGATGTAGTGAGCTCGAATGGCGGCCATCTAGCGGCTTCGCTGGGGGTAGTGGAACTGACGCTGGGCCTGCTGTCGGTGATGGATCTGCCGCGTGACAGGATAGTATGGGATGTTGGCCACCAGAGCTACGCTCATAAAATTCTGACCGATAGACGCGATGCTTTTTCATCACTGAGAAAATCCGGTGGAATCAGCGGGTTCCCGAAGCCGTCCGAGAGTCTCTACGATGCCTTTGCTACGGGTCACGCCAGCACGGCCATATCTGCGGCGCTGGGGATAGCGCGCGGCAGGGATCTTTCCGGCGAACACTATAAGGTGGCTGCGGTAGTGGGTGACGGATCGATGGGTGGTGGGATGGCGTGGGAAGCCATCAATGACGCGGGGGCATCCGGCGCAAACCTGCTTGTCATCCTGAACGACAACAAAATGTCCATTTCACCGAGCAACGGCGCGCTAGCGGCGCATATTGCTAACCTGCGGACAATGCCGCTTTACCGCACTATGGAGAGTGGAGCGCAGCAAATCATCAGGCGGATGCCCGTAGGCGGCAGTCTGCTGGACAAGACTTCGAGGCTGCTCAGGCGTGGGCTTACGAGTTGGGTGTCACCAACCAGCGGGACCTTATTCGAAGCGTTGGGCTTCGAGTATCTGGGTCCCATCGATGGCCATGATATTCCGCAACTCAGACATTTCATCGCACAAGCGTTGAATATGAAAGGCCCCGTGCTGCTGCATGTGGTGACTACCAAAGGCAAGGGTTATTATCGCGCTGAGCACGATTCGCAGCATTTCCACGGTGTTGGGCCGTTTAACAGCGGAAATGGTAAGGTTTCCTCAAAGGCAAGGCGGACATATACCGATGTGTTTGGGCGGACACTCATCCAGCTTGCACGCAAGGACCCGCGCATTGTAGCAATCACGGCAGCTATGCCGGATGGTACCGGTCTTACGCGTTTCGCAAAAAAGTTTCCCAGCAGGTTTTTTAATGTCGGCATAGCAGAAGAGCACGCAATAACATCAGCGGCGGGAATGGCGGTGGCGGGGATGCGGCCCGTGGTGGCTGTATACTCCACATTTCTTCAGCGGGCTTACGATCAGATTATGCACGACGTCTGCCTGCAGAACCTGCCCGTGGTGCTCGCGCTGGACCGTGCGGGGATAGTTGGAGAAGATGGGCCTACGCACCATGGGGTGTTTGATCTTTCATACCTAAGGCACCTGCCCAACCTTACCGTGATGGCACCCAAGGATGGGCCGGAGCTTGCTGATATGCTGTATACCGCGCTCACAATGAACTCGCCGGTGGCTATCCGCTACCCAAGGGGTGAAGCCCTGGGAATAAAGCGGCCAGTTTTAGCTGACCTGCCTGTTGGGAAAGCAGAAATCCTCAACGAGGGTAACGATGTGGCCATTGCTGCAATCGGTACGCCTGTTAAATGTGCGCTTGACGCAGCAAACGAGCTTGCGGGCTCGGGAGTAAATACGCGGGTTATAAATGCAAGGTTTATAAAACCTTTGGATGAACAGACCATACTTGACGCGGCAAGGCAGTGCGGCGCGCTGGTGCTCGTGGAAGAAAATGCGGTGCAGGGCGGCTTTTGCAGTGCAATTTTGGAGCTTTTGGCCCGGCACAGGATTATGATTCCAGTCGAGACCGTGGGGCTGCCGGATAGATTTATCGACCATGGTAAAGCGGGCGAAATAAGGGCAAGGTATGGTTTGAGCTGTGAGGGAATACTCGACGCCGTCAATTCAGTGCTTTCTGAATCGAATAAATGGCGCGAGCAGCGAGGTGAGGCGGTTGTCATACGCCAGAGCATCTGACAATGTACAGAGAAAGGCAGACCACGTGTGGGCGGCGCTCAATCGGGACGTGGAGTTTCACACTGTCACAGCCGGTTTCGAGCGATACGTTTTCCATCACGAGGCGCTGCCTGAAATTAATCGGGATGATGTCGACACATCTGTCAGGTTGTTTGGCCGCCGCTTGTCTATGCCGCTTATAATATCGTCCATGACCGGTGGCACCGCCGAGGCTTCGGAGTATAATCACATATTCGCGGAAGCGGCGCAGCGGTTTGGGCTGGCAATGGGGGTTGGGAGCCAGCGGGTGGCAGTGGATGACCCCGATCTGGAGTGGACTTTTCGTGTGAGAGACATCGCCCCGGATATACTTTTATTTGCCAATATTGGGGCCATCCAACTCAACAACGGCTATGATGTGGACTCCTGCGCGCGGGCTGTGGAGATGATCGGGGCTGATGCGTTGTTTCTGCACGTGAACCCCCTGCAGGAGTGCGTGCAGTCGAATGGTAACACAAATTTTCAAGACCTGGCTGTAAAGATCCGTGAGGTGTGCGAGAGTTCGGATGTACCGGTGGTGGTGAAGGAAGTTGGGCACGGTATCTCCGCCAGGGCTGCTGGCTTGCTGGCGGATGTGGGTGTCAGCGGTATCGATGTGGCCGGTGCGGGTGGAACATCGTGGTCCAAAGTTGAAAGCTACCGCAGCTCGGATGCCGGGCTGGTGGCGCTGGGATCGGCAATGAGCGAATGGGGTATCCCGACGGTAGATAGCCTGATGGCAGTTAGAAGTGTTGCACCTGGCCTAACGCTGATTGCCAGTGGTGGGGTTCGCAGTGGAGAGGATATTGCGAAGTCCATAGCTCTCGGGGCTGATACGACAGGAATAGCTCTGCCTTTCCTAAAGAGCGCCGCATCATCGCGTGACGTAATCTTCTCCCACATCGCCCGCCTGCGTGATGAGCTTGCCACGGTGATGTTCTGCACGGGGTCAAGGACGGTGGAAGAACTGCACAACGCTCCGCTTGCGAAACGGGCTACCGGCAGTATTTGACCATGCGCACGGTGGTGCCGGAGTCGAAGCTGAAGTCCACTTCATCCATTACTGCATTCATGCAATAAATGCCGCGCCCGTGCTCCATAAACAGTGCGTCCTCAAAGCTGGGGATGTCTTCCAAAGAGAACCCTGGGCCGCTGTCGCTTACTGACACGCAAAGTTTCTCCGAAGTGACCAGGCAACTGATTGTGAATGATGACTCCTCGCTTGTGCGCCCATACTTTACTGCGTTTACTGCGGCTTCTCCCACAGCAAGCAGTACATCGTTCAGCGGACCACCTGTAAAGCCTGCCGATTCTGCAAATCTGCCAACGCGCTCTCTGGCTTCACGGGTCTGGGGTATGGTAGAGGGAATGGTGAAAACGTCCATATCAAACGAATCAGGGTTGACTTCGCAGCTCTCGGGGCAGCATCCGCACGAACAGGTATCACAGCAACAGAACAGGTCCGATAACTGCAACCGGTCCAGCATGTCCAGCACGGTTCCGCTTGCTCTTTCAAGGCGAAGCCGCTTCCTGTGGTGTTTATATGTGTCGATGGCTCCCACCAGGCCCTCAAGAGCGGTTGTATCCATGCTCTCCAGATCGTGGAAATCCAGCGAAACGCAACGCTCATGTTCGCTAGCCATATTTTCAAGAGCAGAGACTACGCGGGATACATTCGAATAGTCTACTTTCCCTTTCACAGCAAGCGAAGGACGACGATTGTCCGATATGACAGTTATACTAAGTGGTGTAGTATCTGCAAGGCCAGGCATAAGCAGTATCTTACCTATCAATATAAACTACGGATGACGTTGTTAAATCTAGGTTACCACCAGGCGGGCGTTGAGTCAATAGGCAATGAGGGGCAATTAGCAGATAACTTACGATTCATAGGTGTAGCCGCGCAGCCAGACAGTTCCCGTAGCTGCATCGAGGGCAATTTTCTGACCATCACTTACTGATTCGAGGATGCCGGCGCAACCTGCCACGGCTGGGATACCATATGCCCGGATTGCCGATTCAATTCCGGGATATAGATCATCACTTTGCACAATAAATCCGCCAGCAGTGGTAAGGAACGGCGTCCATGTCGACCCTACCGAGCGCACTACAAGAATATCCCCGCACTCGACCTCCCCAGCCTCAGCGATACTTGTTGCGATTCTTACCCGTCCCGACACCAAGCCGGAACTTACAATCACACTCGCTGGAATAATATCTTCTGCGTCGCATGTTGGCTTAGGCTGTGTGGTCGGAATATTATCAGGTGCGTCCAGGCGCTGTTCGAGCCAGAGTTCGTGCTTTCGTTCGGCAATTCGAGCGGCGATGGAGGCGCGGTCCACATTAGTGGGCTCCATTGGGATTTCATATAACTCGTCGATGCCGATGTGGAAGATGTCGGTAACCTCGGAGATGACTTCCTCGCACGCCAGCCTGCACCCGAACTCCAATAGCACCAGCCTTAGAGCAGTATGCGCCAGAGCAACGGCCTGTTCGCATTGGTTCCGTGCCACAAGCCAGCTTCGGGTTGTGTGCACCAGTCTTTGAACCCACTTTCTCTTCGCTGCCGGTACCAGTTCCACAGCTTCAACCGTGGCGTTTTCGGCATCCTGTGACGCAGAAGAGTGCAGTGTTTTCAGATCAGACTCGTCGCCTCGTCTGGCTATGGCTGCGATGATCCTGAGCACGGCTTGGGAGTCCTCTATCCAACTCGTCCAGCAGGACATATCGCATGTTTCGCCGGAATCTCTGAAAGAATAGCCATAGTCCCGCGAGAACTCAGATACGCTGTTCTTGTAACCCTGCCACCAAACGCGATCGTTAAGTTGCCCTGCTTGTTCTGCTGTTACAAATCTTTCGCCCAACTCCTGCAAGCGTATATCACGCTCGATGATCGGGCCATCCAGCCCACCCAGCAGCCTGCCGGCTAATACCTCACCCCCACCCGAGCTTGTTATGATCTCGCGCAGATCATCTGCGTAACCAGCGGAGATGGTATCGGCTTGCCGAATCCAGTCCACAGCCTGTCTTGAAGTATCTGCTGCACGGATAAGCAACTCGACCAGGCCAGGATATTCGGGCTTGGAGAGATCAGTTTCTATGATGGTTTCTGATCTCGCCTTGAGTGCTGGCGCCGCTTTATGCCAGTGCGTGAGTTCGCTCCGCGTTTCTGCTGGTTGTGTCTTCGTACAGCAGCGGTATATGTAACCGTTGATCAACCGCAGGTCGCACAGGGACTGCTGTTCATCCGTCCACAGGAGACTGCGTGAGAAAAACGAAATAGGCTGGGTGGTTATTCTTTTCAGCTCACAGTTGAGGTCTGTGGGAAAGTAGCAAGGTATGTTCGCAGCGGGCTGCGCCTGTATGAACCACAATCTGTCGTCCTCAAATGCCCACTCAGCCTCTACACGTGCTCCCAAAATATTTTCTGCCAGCACCATCTTCTCTGCCAGCAGCCGGACTATTTCCCGGGGTGGTTGGTTCGCTGGATCACCATCTGAGGACACGCTAAAATTGCGCAGGTCCAGAGTCAGCCGCGCGGGGATGGGTGATGTGAGCGAGATATGCACATGGCGAGGATCACCACTGGTGAAATCCGCAGTTTGAGCAGTTCCCGCCCATTGTGGCTCCACCATCTGCTGTACGATTACAGCCATTGCCGGTTCAGAGGCCAAGCCGTTAGCCATTCTAAGCGCGGCGGCCTCATCCGACCACAGCGACGCCCATACTTCCTTAACTGCCGTTTTTAGCTCATCAACGCCGGCCATGCCGGTGCGGCTCAGGTATGCGTGAGGTAAACCTGGAGCGCCGGAGCTGTCTTCCAGCGCGGATGGTCGTACGGCAACGGCGGGAGCTTCCAATCCACTCTGCCAGGACAGCCGCTGATACGCTTCGGTTATCGCGTCCCAGATCTCGGCGGGTATGTCGGCGGAGAGTATGGCGCGGCTGATCGTTCTTCTGTCATCACTGCTCGCAGTTCCGGAGGCCATTACGCGCGCACCGCTGGACCATAAATGGGAGCGGTAGGCATCGGCATTGATGACGAACCCACGGGGTACGTCAAAACGGGCTGCGATCAGTTTTGAGAGATTGATCGCCTTGCTGCCGGATTTGCGGTTCCGCTCGCAGTCCACGAGCGGGGTGATGAGAGAGATGCTGGAAGATAACATAGACACTGCTGTGTTGATTATATGCTAGGGGGCGGTTAGTGTCAATTCGCTTAGCCCAAGAAATTATTGTTGAAAACTCGGCAATTGGCACGATTATTGCACGTATAATCTATGAGAAAATCTTTTTCTCCTTCCTTAAAGTGTTGTGGTTTATTACCCGTTGAAAGAGTTGAACTCTTAAAAGCGGCCCGCCAGCGTTTAGCAGGCGGGATTTCTTTTTGTACAACCTCAGCTTTACGTAGGGATGGATATGCTTAGCGCCTAAGTAATAATTGAGTGGTGGGCTTTGAGCAGAAAGTGCACCGATACTCATCACGGCGGTGTGCCAAACGCCTGCCTGGATTCTGGAGCAGAGGGTCCAGGGAAGCACAGAAATAAAAATCTGTGCCGAATCCTGTTAAAGATGCGGGTATTGGCACGATTTTTGCAAATATACTCTGTGAGAAAAACATCTTTTTCTCCTTCCTTTAAGTGTTGTGGTTTACTACTCGCAAAAAGAGCTGAGCTCTGAAAAGCGACCCGCCAGCGTATTCGCAGGCGGGATTTCTTTTGTACCAGCTCATAAAGAAAATCCTGGTGATAATGCTGGGATTGGCACGATTTTTGCAATTATATACACTGAGAAGATAATCATCTTTTCTCCTTCCTTTTAAGTGTTGTGGTTTCTTTACCCGCAGCCGGAGCTTTGGCCCCGGAAACGGCCCGTCAGCGATTTTCGCAGGCGGGATTTCTTTTTGTACGGCCATTTGCAAGCAGGTGTGGCGTGTGGTCCTATAGAAGTATGCAGTAAATCTCTACCAATGCATACAAAGAGTTTCTGGACGAGGGTGTCTTGAAACAACCTTAGTCGTTCAGATGGCAAACCTATGAGCCTGAAAACTATTGGTATCCTCACCAGTGGGGGCGATGCCCCTGGAATGAACGCTTGTATAGCCACAATCGCCGCGCTTGCAGAAAAGCACGGGCTGGATGTGCGCGGCATCTTTCGCGGCTTTCGAGGGCTCGTCGAAGGCGATACAATCCCCATAGGCACCGAGCTATCAGGGCTTGCGCGCAGGGGTGGCAGTTTCCTGGGTACATCACGCAAGGGCAGCGTGGAACAGGCTCTTGAAGAAGCCGGAGTCGAGGAAGTTCTCAATCGTGCCAAAATCGATGGGCTGATTGTGCTGGGCGGCGGCGGGTCGCTGGACGCAACGTTTCACATGTCATCACACGGCGCAAGAGTCATCGGGATACCATGCACTATCGATAACGATGTCTATGGCACCGACTATGCCCTCGGCTTCGATTCCGCCGTAAATAAAGTGCTGCGAGCGGCTGATGAGATCATGGATACTGCCGAAAGCCTGTCCGAAAGAGTGTTTATGATCGAAACCCTTGGCGGCAATGCCGGGCATATGGCCATTGCTGCTGCATACTCCGCAGGCGCGGACGCAGTGTTCATTCACGAAGTGACCCCTGATGTGGATGGTGCGGCTGAGAGGATTAAAGCTAAGATGGACTCCGGAGGCACCCACGGCCTCGTGGTGCTTGGGGAGAATCTGGGGACAGTCGACATTGCACAGCGTCTCGAAGAATGCACCGGCAAGAGAATCCGGCTGACTGTGTTGGGACACACTCTTCGCGGCGGAAACCCTACCTACGTTGATCGCTGTCTGGCGCGCGAGTTCGGCGAAGCTGCATTTAACCTGCTGGTTTCCGGTGAATCCGGCAGAATGG
>JAJFTD010000173.1 GCA_021373255.1 bacterium | reverse complement strand
ACGGGGATTTCGAGCTCGGCTCGCCTGTCCAGGAAATGCCGAATGGTGCGGTATTCTTCTTTATCGATGCTGGTAATGAGCGGCATTGCTTCGGGGGGAAGCAGGCTCTGCTGTTGCTTGTATACTGCTTCACTTTCTACTGCGGGTTGTGGACGAGTAGCCATCGCATCGGCTGTACGGCCTACCTTGACCACCATCGTCCCACCCACGTAGTCCCCGAGTCTACGATACTGCGGAGAGAAGAACGCTGACACAATCCCCACACCATACATACTGGGCAGCATATCAACCAGTCGCATCACATTTCTAATCAGCGCCGCGCGAAAGTCCACGGGATGCCCACTATCGAGAATCACACGAATACCCACAGCTTTCTTTCCGGGCGTTTGGCCGTTCTTTGTTGTCTCAAAATAGAGGAAGTAACCATTGGTTATCACGAATATTAAAAGTACAAAAAGTGCGAATACCATTATGCCCTCGAAATTTGAGAGGCTAGGTGTAGACACAAAACCAAAGGCAATCAGCAACACCACTGGAATCAGGATACACAATCCCTGCCACAGTGTGTCGATCAGCAGGGCGATGAAACGGGAGCCGATTCCAGCCAGTTCAAATCGCACTTCCACCTGTTCGGGTGTCATAAGGACTACTTCACGAGCCATTAGAGCGACCTCCAAGGGGATAAATAAGTATGACATCACGCGATACAGACAACTTCAAACGGCTTGATGATTTGCTCAAATCGCTTGAATCCGGCGGCGCACGCAAGATGAGCAGCGAGGACGTGCTCGCATTCGGCTCATTATACCGCCGTGCAGTGTCCGCGTTATCCACTGCCCGGAGCCAGGGAGTCGATGACGCCAAAATCGAATATCTTAACAACCTGGTATCACGGGCTTATGGTCATATATACGTTGCACAATCAAAAGGTTGGCCATCAATAGCAACGTTCTTCAAGAGTGGTTTTCCTCAAACGTTCCGCCAAAACCTGCACTTTATTCTACTTGCGTTCGCAATTTCAATAGTAGCCGGGCTTTTTGCGTTCGGTGTGGTGAACCGTGACCAGGGTCTGGCTGAGGTCGTATTAGGACCACAAGCCCCTGACATGATCGACAGCGTAGCTTCAAGGCACGAAGGCCACAAGAACTGGATGCCCGCCGAACAGCGGCCCATGATGTCCAGCCTGATCATCACGAACAACATCAAAGTAGCCATGCTAGCATTCGCCCTGGGCATCACAGCCGGTGTGGGAACGTTCGCCATACTGTTCCAGAACGGCCTGATGCTGGGCGTAATCGCCGCCGCCGTAAAAGCGCGAGGGGCGCATGTAGCCTGGGGGTTCTGGAGCTTCGTAGCGCCACATGGAATAATTGAGCTTACAGCAATATTCATCGCCGGTGGAGCCGGGCTAATGATCGGCTGGGCACTGCTAAGCCCCGGCCGCTACACCAGATCAACCGCACTAAAGCTAGCCGGCCGCGAAGCCGCAAAACTGCTGCTTGGAGTGGCGGCAATGCTGCTGGTTGCGGGGATAGTGGAAGGCTTCCTATCTCCATCAATGCTGCCCAACGAAGTCAAACTGACCAGTTCCACAATGCTTGGAATAGTGCTGTTTTCATATTTGTTTGGGGCTGGACGTGGGACGCAGGCGAGCAGATAATTTTCTACTCATAGGCTACAGTGTTTTATACGGAACAAGCCGGTATGCTAACAGTTCACCGGCATGGGTTATCGGTTGCAGCTTGTATCCGAGAAGTATACTATTCTGCATACCATTTGCATTTGAGTAGCGTTGTTGAAGTTTGTTCCACGTGTCAACGCTCAGGAATTCCTTCAGTATAAACACCTGATGGCCGTTGTTAATTCGATTTTGGATAACTCCACGAAGTGAATAAACAGTCTGCCGGATATTGCCGTGCCAGTACTTGCACTCTCCGAGGGTGTTTTTCACTGAGACACGGGTGAAATATGGCATGTATACTTCCAGGTAGGACATTGTTGCAGTTGGCTGCAGATAGGTTCCAGTGATCAGGACCATATCGCCTGCGTGCGTGTGCTTCTTTAAAGCATCACAGATAGTGAGATTGGGATTATGAGCACGATGGATCCTGTAGCTGATCATTGGCACATTGATTGTTAGTGCAGCCGCCACCCAGAGCAGGCCGATAATGCTCAATGCATAATTCCACCTCGGCCTCATCTCCGACACTGCCATTGCGAACCACATCACCAATGCCAACCCTGTAGGCAGCCAGAATACGAAATAGCCTGGGTTCCAGATAGTGAAGAAAGCAGCATAGGGAACCGCAATTATTGCCAGAATGGCGGACTTCTGAGAGGAATGGTTAATGCCTCTATATCTATACACAAATCTCAGCGCCACATAAGCGAGCACACCTATCAACGCAGCAAGTATGACAAATGATAATTTTGCTCCCCAAGGCGATTCAGTGGTAATGAAAACACGAGTGAGGGCATGCAAATCCTGCTGTAGGTTCTCCTGTATATTAAAGCTCCACCATCGGCCATCGTGAGCATAGGCAAGCATCCAGGCCTGTAGTTCAGATATGCTGCGCGCTCCCTTAATAAACACACCTACTCCGAGATACGCACCGGCAATGCCCAGGATAAATACACTAATATAGATCAGAGATAATTGTAATCGCTGCCTCCAGGATGCATCGCTAATCAACACTGACCCCAAACCGGCAAAGACCAAAAGCCCGTTACTCTGGTGCAGCAAGACGGCTAATATTGTCACAGCCGCCAGAGCAATGGCCTGCTTAATCGAGGGTAGGCTAAGCATTCCCCACCCCAACCCCGCCACCAGCATCACACCAATCAACGCCGGGATATTAACCCGCCCATCAGTTGCGCAGGTCCAATAACCATAAGCAGTAGACATTATCAACGCGGCAGTTAACGCGGGAAACACTCCTGTTCCTTTTTCAGTAGTGCAAGTACGAGAAACACACAACCCACCCCTCCGAAGAATCTCATATATCAACACAACTCCCAATGCACCAAAGAGGGCATTCATATATTGCAGTGACTTCAGAGGGTCCACACTCAACCCAAACCACGAGAGCAATTTCCAACTGTAATATCCAAGCGGATTGTAGAGTAGATGATGCGGATGAAAGAGCCAACCAGGCTTGCTCATTGCCACATATTCCCTTATCTGAGTGGCATAGGCGATAGAATCGTAGGTATAAGCAGAGGTAAGTGTCGAGATATATACAGCGAAACAGCTTGACACTAGTGCATACGGAATTGCACGAGTGAGCAAAGCAACCCAAGCTCTACCGGCATCAGATGCCCACTGCTTCCGATTTGCACCGATTAAATTAACTGCCTGCATTGCCCCACCCTGCACCATTAGCTTTTATACTATTTACCTAATTTGTGCAGATTTGAGCACTTACGCAATAGGATTAGATGCCGCGTTAACATCTGCAGCAGGACAAGCCGCGTTATTGGCGAATTATTATTTACTATTGTTGGAGGGAGCAGAGATGGATGCTTTTCAAATTATCGTATTAGTAATCAGCACAAATCTAGTTGTATGGTCTCTGGTGTTCGTGCGTCTGCATAGACAGGCGGGGCAAATAATAGAAGAGACGCAACGGTTGGGGGAAGACCTTGTAATCCCGCCAGTAAAAGCTAACTACCAGGGCTGGACCAAACGCTTCGGCATCGCAAAAACGATGGGCAGGATAGCGCTCACCAACCACAGGATTATCTTCAAGAGACCTTTTGGAAGTGACATCATTATTCCGCTGAAAGAGATTGTTGAAGTATCAGATACCGTTCACTTGGGGCAATTGAGCCACACATTCGGCAAATATCTGTCCATCAAACTGCAAGACGACACAGAGGTAGTGTTCCTGGTGAATGACCAAGCTAGGTGGATAGAGCAAATCAAGTCGAGAATTTCGGTATCTTGATATAGAACTAGCAGAACACACACGTGGTGGCATCAGGAGATGCCATTTTGCCAATGCGGGCTACATCAGAGATGTGCCCGAACTGAATCAGGGCAAATGGCATTAGACTCTGGCTTCTCTCTTCAACTGCAGATACTTATTTACTGTGGCGACGGAGAGGTCCGCTGGGGTGGCGTCTAGGGTGACTACTCCCAGGTTTGCCAGTTGGGCGAGGGCTTTCTTGCGTTCTCGGATGATGCTGAGGGCTACGGTTTGGGCGTACATGTCGGCGGGCTTGGCGGGTTTGGCGTCGATGATGGACGGCAGTTCGTAGTCAGCGAGCGCAACACATACTACCAGATGCTTTTTCACCAGCAGGCTCATGCTCGATATCAACGACCGCGATGACTCGGAGTCGATCAGGTCTGTAAACAGAAATACCAACGAGCGCTTCCTTTGCCTGTGGCTCAGCACTGAGAGGTTGTAGAAGTAATCCGACTCCTCCGACCTCGGCTGCAGCGGGTAAAGGGCTTCCATTAATGCAGAGGCTTGGGACGCGCCTTTGCCGGGCGGCACGAACGCAATTGGAGATTTAGCGAAGCAGAACAGGCCCACACGGTCATCGGACTGCGCCGCCACGTGGGTGAGCAGCACGGATGCATTGATGGCGTAATCAGCCTTGCTCATGCCAAGTTGGCCCTCGCTGTCCTCGGTGCGGCTGGCCATTGTGCGGCCCATGTCCAGCAGGATCATTATATTCTGGCTCTGCTCCACGTCATACTCGCGCGTGATCAGGCTGCCTCTGCGAGCTGTCGCTTTCCAGTCAACATGCCTGAGCGGATCATCGGGAACATAATCACGCAAACGCTCGAACTCCTGACCCTGGCCGAGCATCTTTGACCGCCGAAGGCCCATCATCGAAACACGGTTCTCCCGGGCGAGTATCAGGTGCTTCTTTGTCTGGAACACGTCCGGGTAGACCTTGACCGCCATCTCCTGCGAGATCACCTCCTGACGCATCACGAACCCCAGCTTGGTAAAGTGCCTCACGCTCAGGTCACCGAATGTGTAGTCGCCGCGTTCCAATGGGGTAACCTTGTAGTTCTCGCGAACAGACTGCTCCGGCTTGATATCGAACTTCAGCGTCGAGGACTCGGAGTTGAACTTCAGCGGCGGCTCATCGCACACGACCACAGTTAGTGGGCGGCGGCCGAGGTGTGTCACTTCGATCCACACCGCGTTGCGCTCACCCAGCGAGAGCACGGTTTCGAGTGTCCTGCCGGCGGTGCACTGGCGGGAATCCATCACCCACAGGTAATCCATCACAGCCATTACAATCAGGAAGACTATATAACCCGCGCCAAACCACATCAGCGCACTGCCTCCCCACGGGATGGCGAAAAACCACGCCGATCCTGCGGCAAATGCCGCCGAAAATCGCCGTGTTGGGTATATCCGAGGCCGCACCGGACGGGACTTCATCATCTCGGCACCGGTACCGCCGCCAGAACGCTCGCAATCACTTCATCCACCTTAGTGCCCTCAATTGCACTCTCAGGAGACATAATGAGCCTGTGGCGGAGAATGGGCGGCGCGAGTGTTTTGATATCGTCAGGGGTCACAAAATCTCGCCCACGCAGCGCGGCCAATGCCTTGCCGCATCGCAACAGTGCAATGGATGCGCGCGGGCTGGCGCCAAGCACAACCCTGTAAGCCTGTCGCGTCTGCCGGGTAATAGTGGTGGCGTAGCGAATGACTTCGTCATCAGCAGTCACGTTCTGAACCTCGGCGAATGCATCCAACAGCACCTGCACATTTGCCAGGGGCTTTAACCCGGCGGCAGCGAGATCATGCGGATCGAAGCCGTGGTGCGAACGCTTTACCACCTCCAGCTCATTCGTCTCATCGGGATAATCGACGATAAGTTTCATCAGGAAGCGGTCCAACTGCGCCTCAGGCAGCGGGTAGGTACCCTCATACTCGATAGGGTTCTGTGTGGCGGCGACGAAGAAGACGCCGTCGAGTGAGTGATCTATACCATCGATAGACACCTGCCGCTCCTCCATAGCTTGCAGCATAGCGGACTGCGTGCGCGGGGGAGTGCGGTTGATCTCGTCTGCGAGCAGGATGTTGGTGAACACTGGCCCCTTCTTCAGGCGAAACTCGGATGCCTTGGAATCGAACACGTAGGTGCCGGTGACGTCGGTAGGCATCAGGTCTGGCGTAAATTGTATTCGCTTGAAGTCACAGCCGAGGACGTGCGCCATTGTCCTTGCGGTAAGCGTCTTTGCAATACCCGGAACACCTTCCAGCAGCACATGCCCGCGCGACAATACGCAGACCAGCATCTGTTCGACCACATCCTCCTGGCCTGCCACTACCTTTCTGATTTCAGCCCGGAGGGATTCCCCTAATTCACGAACAGTCATCTCGTCAGTTCCTTTCTCATCTTATGCCATCGTCGGGCCAGCGCGAGAATGTCGGCCTCACTATTATCTTGATCATACGATTCCGCTGCGTTGCATAGCGTACGAAGCGTTTCAACTTTATCAGGGTGACGCCGGTCCACTGCTTCGATTATAGCATCTACGGAGGCGTTTGGAACCAGTCCCACAGTGGTGGCGATATCCGCAAGGAAGCGGCGGCCAAGCTCTTTACGCACAAGATCAGTGGCCTTCGCTTTCCTCAGCAATGACGCCATTGAAGATAAATATTCCCCACGCTGCCGGGTTCCCTCCATCAGCGGGATCGGTTTACCAAACCGCCGCGATGACGCGAAGACCAATAGCAGAAATGCAATCGCTATCTGCACTAAGCCAAGCCTGGCGGGAGTATCTATAAGGGACATTATGCCTTTTGTCTCGCCATAACCGTGATGATACTCATCGAAGATTACAGGCAGTTTGTGATCAGGGCTGCGATGATCCAGCGCATTTAGCACAATGATCAAATTGTCACCGCGCCCGATTCCGGCGTTGGAAATGGGCCAGCCATCTGGAAGAATAATCACCGCGCCGCTTCCCCAATGGCTGTAGCCGACTACCACACCATCGGGATCAATGAATAGTGGGATAATGGGCTTTCTGGTATCCTTTGATGTCTCGGAGTCTTCTGTGTCATCAGCCTCCGATTGGCTGGATGTACTGCGCAGGCTGTATTTGTCAAATGACATTTCCGTATCATCAATGCGGCCTGGCCCTGCTATGCGTAACGAACGCACCCCTGATGACATGAATGATGGGTAACGCGGCTTAGCGACGGATGTAGCCGGAGAATGGCCGACAGCGACCGGCTCCGGAGGGTTAAATCCTGCAAGAACAAGCAGGTTTCCACGCTCCACCCATCCTCGAAGGGACGCCCATTCCTCGCGCGATATCGACTTCTCCGGTGAGATCACAAACAGTGTGCCATCATTAATATTCGCAGAGAGTTTGTCCATACGCTTTTGGACAGGGTAGTCCAGGCGGCGAAGAGTCTCGTAGAGCGCCTTAAGACCACCGGGGCGCGCGGAGAATGTGGTGCGCCTGGGGTAGTATT
This sequence comes from bacterium, assembly GCA_021373255.1. Classification (GTDB taxonomy): domain Bacteria; phylum Armatimonadota; class UBA5829; order UBA5829; family UBA5829; genus UBA5829. The sequence goes on along the minus strand of JAJFTD010000173.1, from coordinate 436 downwards.
CTATCTCAGAGTTGCCCGGCCGCCTGTTACCCGCGATCATGCCAGCGATCACCAATATGAACAAGAGCCCAACCAGTATCCAGATGTCTTTGGACAAGCGGCGCATTATAACATCTCCTCCAACGCTTTGTAGCGCTGCATGCACTGGAGGTAGTCTTGTTGGGACACATCCCGCTTGCCATAGATCAATTCATCAAAAGATAACGTCATTGGCCTGAATGTATCGACAGCCTCGGGCGTGCCATTGCGCTTGAGGGCGCTCAGATACTCCCAGTTGGTCACACCCTCGGTGTATTTCACGAGCTTGGCACGGTCTAGAATCATAATTGTAGCAAGGTAGATGTTTCGGAATGCCTCACGATAATGCCCTGCCGCAGCCTCACGTTCAGCAGCCTCGATAACTGAGTTAAGCTGAACAGAGGACTTGACGGGGTGC
>JAJFTD010000169.1 GCA_021373255.1 bacterium | reverse complement strand
GGATCAGGCGCCATACCAGGTGGTGTAGGAGCTCCAGGCATTGGAGGCGCACCACTACTTGCATCGCCAGGCGCGGTACCCATCGCAGAAGGGTCCGTTGCAGCGGGTGTACTACTTGAACTGCCGCCAAAAATCATTGGCCGCAGCACGAATACTAACACCAGCACTATAACAAGGGCAGCCGCTCCCGCTACATATGGCTGGTTCTTTTTATCTTTAAGCCAATCCATTAAATATACTCCCAGCCGATAAATTACATTCCAGGTGCGGCAGGCGGACCCGCCGGACCAGGCATTGGAGGAGGCGCACCAGCAGGCATTCCGCCCGGTGCACCAGTAGCGCCAGCCGCTCCCCCAGCACCAGCCATTTCTATCTTGGGACCACCCTTAGCCACAGGGAATATATAGCAAGTGAGACTGTATGTGGCTACCAACTGTGGGCTTACACCAGTTAAAGTAGGCGGTGATACCATAACAAGCCTTCTGCAGTTATTCCAACGCTGGATGTTGTTCATCAACTTCCTGAAGTCACCCTGCACCTGCACCTGACCGAGTGGGAACACCAGAACCTCACTGTCGAAGATCGGATCATTTGGGTTCGCCGGTGGAGCCGGAATAGCAAAATTAGCACTCAAGACTTTAACACTCTTGTCCCGAGCAAATTTCTCAAGCAGCGGTCCCAATGTCTTTATCTGCTCGTTCCACAATTGAAGCATACCCAGATCACGACGTGCAAAGCTGAGATCAGGCATGCGCCTACGCATCTCTAGATCAAGATCCTGCTGCACTTTGCTAACCTGCAAAATAGCAGCATTCAAATCACTGATTGCCTTATCTCTTGCTTGCACGTTACCAAGTGTAATAGCCTTGTCCACCCTGGCCTGAGCAGCCTTGAGCGCGGCCTGCTGGGGCTTAATCATCAGCATAAATACGCCGACCGCAGCCGCTACACACAGGAACGAGCCAATTATTATCACATGTATCCGTTTTAACTTGGAGAGACTCATTATGATTCCTTAAACACCCGACCAGATTCCTTGTCTTTATGCACCAGGAGCAGGCGCACCGGGCATCGGCGCACTCGGCATAGGCGCACCAGGCATTGCACCAGGAGCAGGTGCAGCCCCACCGGCAGCACCAGCCGCAGCCCCGGCACCAAATGAAGGCGCAGTGATCGGGGTCTTGAGCTTACAGACAACGGAGAAATCAATCCACTTCTGCCCATTGGACAACTTATCTATCACACCACTAGTGATCGCGCTCATCCCAGCAAGGCTAGCCATAGAGCCGCCACCAATGCCTGGCATTCCAGGTATTCCAGGCATCCCCGGCATTCCAGGTATCCCAGGCGCACTCGCCATACTCGGCATTCCTGGTAAACTTCCAGATCCATTCTGCTGGCCTTGGCCATATCCCGGCACACCAGAGATAGTGACTTCAGTGAAAAGACTGGTTGCTCTATACATATTGAGCAAGAAACGCCCAACATCATCCAGGCTCTTGGCTCTGGCGGTCATGGTGACCTGTGTACCATCGCAGATCATGGATGTATACATCACGTTCTTGTAGGTCCACGTCGCTACTTCCCCATAAAGTTTGGGGTATTGTTTATTAAAATCCAAGACCGCTTTGATAAAGGTGAGCTTATCCTGTATCGGCTTGATGGAAGCTAACTGATCTTGAGCTTGCTTCTGATAGCCTTGGACCTCGGTCTGAAGCTGCTCTACAGCAGCAGCCTCCTGCTCCTTAGCCGCGACAGCCTTTTTAATACTCGAACTATAGGTAGCTCCACCCACAACAATAGCGATGAGAACCACAGCAAAGGCAATCGCAATATTGCGAACAATTGCCTTCTCATTTACCGTTCGCGGCAGCAAGTTTATTTTGATCATTTTGCTTGCGCTACTCCATCAATCAACAGCAGATTAGGGCAAAGCCAACGCTTCACCCATTTTAGCCAATCATATCTCTAATCGCCAGCCCGATAGATACCGAGAACAACGGCGATACTTCGTTAACATACTGCGGCGATGCCGCAGGAACCTGCATCTTCAAATTGCCCAGCGGGTTCGCAACCTGCACCGGAACTCCCAATTCACGACTGAGATATACGTCCAGCTTGGGCATTTTGGCCGTGCCGCCGCACAAGTAAATGCGCTGCACATTCTTGCCATACTTCGTTCCGTAATAATCCAGTGACCGGCGAATCTCAGTAGCAAGGTCGGTAAGCACACCGGAGATCGCCTGGAAGACTCTGTCTTCCACTGATCCAGCCTGTACCGGGCTAGCGGTGGGCACAGGAGCACTAGCCTGTTCGCCCGGGTCAGCCCACTGGTTGGTATCACTTAAATCAAAGCTCGGAGATGATGACTCGCCCTGCGCCGGAGCCGGTTCATCGTCATCAAGGTCAAACGATGGAGTCACCGGCTGCGAGGACACATCCCCACCAATATTAAATGCATCATCAGATGAATCTGTGCCAGCCCCGAAGTCGAATACAGGACCTATCGGCGCTGCATCTGCATTCAGATCAAAAGCAGGTGCAGCCGCTGGAGTGTCACCGCCCAAATCGAAAGCGGGTGCTGCCGCAGGAGCATCCCCACCAAGATCGAACGCAGGGCTCTGAGGCGCTGGCGCCGCCGGTTCGGGAGTGGCGAAGTTGAATCCCGCAAGCGGGTCATCTCCACCAAACACAGGGCCATCAACAGTGTCCTGGAAACCGGTCGCCGGAGCAGCATCAGTGCTTGCAGGCACATCTCCACCGAGGTCAAAACCAGCCAATGTATCCTGTGGGCCAACCGCGGTATCGAATGACGCCGGTTCCGCACTAAACCCACTGGTAACCTGATCAGTAGGTTCGGGCGCCGCCGGGAACGCATTCAAATCGACTGCCGCATACTCTTTCTTAGTCAACTCGGCCTGATCGAGTGTCTGCCCCATCGCTTCCGCAATCTCGCGGGTAAAGCTAATCCCTGCAATGCCAAGCGGAGGGCTGGGGAATGTGAGAAGCCCGTTCTCGAATATTCCCAGGTCCGTGTTGTTGGCGCCGATATTGACTATCGCCACAACTTCATCATCCGGCTGTGCCGGGTTCTTAGTAAGCTCAATCAATGATCGGCTGGCAGCCAACGGCTCGATGTCAATAGCCATCGGCTTAAGCCCTGCAGCCTTTAATGATTGAACATGGCTATCAATCAGTTCCTGCTGTGCCACGGCGAGCAGAACTTCCATATTCTGAGCATTGGGATCCGCATTTGGCTTTTCCAGGGGCTGGAAGTCCATTACAACTTCGTTTGGTGGGAATGGGACATGTCTTTCGACTTCCCATCTCATGGTTTCGGCAAGTTCTTTGCCGCTCATATTGGGGACTTCGATAACACGGACAACAACCCTGGACTGCCCGGTCACGGAGCTAACGCAAGTCTTGGTCTTGATGCCGCTCTCGGCAAGTAAAGCCTTGATAGCTGAACCCAGTGCCTTGGGGTCAACGATAACTTCGTTTTCAATTATCCCTTCGGGCATTCGAGCGACGCCCAGACCAGTTATAGTAATGCCATCCTTTGCAACTTTGGCCTCGGCAACTTTGATGGAATCAGTGCCGAGATCCAAACCAACAACAGCGGAAGGCGAGGATTTCCGTGACGGACTCATATTTGATTCTTCCTAATCTCCATTTGCAGAGCTGTCCACGAGGAATATCGTAGCATCAAACCCAACCGTATGTCAATAAACTCAGGCATCAACCGGTCGATTCATTAGCCGTATTATTCGTGATAAGCGGTGAATAAATACGGACTGAGCAAAGAATAGCAGGCAACAGGTTCAGATCAGGGCTATTAAGCCCTTCTGCCTGTTGCCCGCGGTACTACATATCAGCGTTATTATCTTGCTGAGAAGTTCGGGCTAAGCGTCTCCCAGAATAAATCCGAGGTGCCGCCGCGAGTGCTTGTCCAAAACACCCATATCTTTGAAGAAAGAAGAGGCTGCAATGTTCCATCTGTTGGCTCAGGATCAGCAAATGCATATATGCTTCCCTCATTTATGTTGCCATCAGACGAGTAACCCAGCAGCGACTGCTCCGGCTGCTCCACTATCCACGACACGTCATTTACATCTACCGTTATGGGTGGTGGCTCATTATCTTCCGCACCGACTGGTTTATATGTGATTTTAATAGGATTCACTTTACCAGCCGAAGTTACTGCCAGATTTGAAGGCGGGTTTGCTCTGCCGTTAATAAGCGCATTAGCGCTTCCCGAGAGAAGCAGTGAGCGATAACGCTCATCTACCTCTGTGAAATATATCTTGGTTCCCGTGCGATCAACTTCCCACGGACCGAGATTATTTGTGATATCGAGACCGGCGGATGTTTCTATTCTCCCGCTATCATCTATACGAATCGGAGGCTTGCCCAGCTTCGCGAGATCCACGCCAACTCTGTAGGTAGAGTAGAATATCGTGCTGCTCTTAACGCCGGTGCCTGCCTTGCGCCAGAACACCCATAGTCGATCAACCGGCGCAATTAGCGAGTTATCAGTAAATCTGGGCCAATTAGGCACCAAACCAGGATTTGCAGCCGAACTCATTTTCGTGTGCTCGATGAATGCGCGTGGGCTGTTGTTCACAGCCTGCCCGGTGGTGATCCGCCAAGTCTGCGGAGTGTAGTCGGCATAGACATCAGCGGAATCGAATCCCTCATCAGTCGTACGTTTGATTTCCTTCAGTTCTTTAGTAAAACGCACTATACCGGAGGAGAAGTCTATCATAGTGCTTCCAAGTATCTGAGTTGCAAGGGTTTTATCTGGATACTTGAAAGTGTATATACCAGTAGAATCATCAATTGTCGGGATAATGGCTGTTCCGGCATCCAATTCAGTCCAACCACCATTATTAGTCGAGCTCATCGCGCTGCCATCAGTGGCGCTGATTCTGAGCTTACTATTTGGCGGCACCCCCGGGTATCCCGATGGAAGCTCTACCCATACATAAGGCAGGTTGTAGAGCTGAGGATTCACCGGAGTAGGGACTTCACCATCCAGATATTCTTCCAGTTTATTGTGCTCAGTTTCACCGATGTGATCGGTCAATGTACTCGTAAGGATGGCCGCATTCCAGTTTGACATTGAATCATAACTCTGCCGGCTCAATCTAATCCAGGCTAGATTTTTGGAAGAGAAATAACCATATTTCGAGTCTCGAACCAATTTCTCTGAATAGATTCTAGGCAGCGGCTGCGCCATGCGGCTGGGGAATGCTTCTGCAATAGCGGTCTGTAAACTACTGTTGCCAGAGGCATCCCTGACATCACTTTGATTAACCGCCAGGTATCGGCTGAGATATACATCGGCTGTCTGATCATACTTGCTGGTGCCTGCGTATACCACGTCAAAGAGCCCTCTGGCGTTGGAGTAGTCCGGGCTGCGCAAATCGCCCCAGAACCGCCTCAGAACGGCGTTAGGCGAGCTCACAGACGTCAGGCAATCGGCAACCTTGAGCTTATTATCAATCTCCCAGCCGGCAGTTGGGAAGTTATATGCATCATTGGTGGAATAGTCTATCGACCATCCAGTCTTGTCACCAGACTGCCAGAACATCCACATACGGTCGTTGTAAACCGATAAGCTGGGATATCTCTTAGGAGTCTGTGGATCATGTTCTATATATTCAATAGCGCTACTGTTGCTGGTGATATCACCGCTTGTGGCATTGGTATAGTGTAATACGTGCTCTTGATATACTTTGTTCGTGCTTGGGTCTGTCTTATCAGCCGTGCCAACCCATGCGAGCCATGTTGGATCAGCAGGATTAATCTTATCATTTGCGAAAGTCTGGCCGATTACAGGCGAATGGTGACGGACCGAATAGAATCCAGTGTCACTTGTCCCAAATACCCAAGGCACCAAGCCCACTTTAAGATCATCAGGCCACTGGCGATTTTTGCCAGGTAGAGTTGAAGTGTTTGCAGAGAAATCTGTAGCATTGGGATCGGGAACTTTCCACCATTGCCTTGCTGCGGTTGCGCCTGAAGACGTCGTACCAGTTACAGGCTCCCACCCACTATTGGAATTCCACTTAAGAGCAGCATGATTAATAAACCATGGAGCGTTTGCGAAATCCGCGATTTTCGAATCATCAGGATTATTCCAGTTTGGATAGAGTGTAGGGTCGAACATCCTGTTGCTGGACCAGAACAGGTGAACATCACCGTAACCATCTTGCCCCGTGTTTCTGAACGCCGCCGGAGTTGCGTCGCCAACCCTTGGGGTCTCGTTGGTAATCATACCGGTATTAGCATCAGTGCCCGTTTGCGTAATATCGATCTGCGGAAGTGTAGTAGGCGTTACACCACCCGTGAGCTGGTTCTCGCGGACGGAGACTTTCAACTGGAAGCTGGTTTCCGCCGCAGGCTCCAGGCCCACATTGTATATACCGTCCACTGGGTTTCTGTCACTGAACACAGGAACATAGGGCAAGTTGAAATCTTCGATATACGTAGAATATGTCCCAATAGGCTGAGTCAGCGGGACCTTGATGCTGACCTTCACCGGCAGCGGATCTTCAGTTCCAAAATTTCCTAACCCAGCGCGGGCATTTGTCTGGGTGTCGTTATAATCGGAATCCCACTTGCGCTTATCCGGGATGGTGAGCACTGATGGGTCAGGGTCCCCCACCCTTGCCTTAGTGAGTGTATAACCCAAACCAGATGTAATAAATGGCTCCGAAGCGTAGCCACCATACCCACCCGCAGGAACAGCATCCAGCGAGCTGACTATCTGCCCGGTCGGGAATGATGCCACCGTGCTGGTAAAGTCGCTGAGCATTCGCGAATAGGATCCGTTACTGAGACGGTCGCTGATGCGCATGTGGGGCAGATTAACGTTGCCCGCATTCTTGATCGTGACAGTTTTGAACCACTGCTGCACATCCGCGTCCGAGTTATACGGGCTGAACGCTTTATCCGCACCCATGTCCACACCCAAACCATGCGGCGCCCGGCCAACGTCTATAAGCTGCTCAGATACTTCAATCTTCGGGTCCGGCGGGACACTAATGCCTACAATAAAGTTGCGGTAGGTCTCTATATAAGTGTTCTGCTTGCCTATGATCGTATTGCCATTATCGAACTTTTTATTTCCATTCAGGTCAACATAAGCCGGCATTCTGCGGCTGAAACCAAATCGGCTTAAACTTGTTGAGCTTGCCGATTTATTACCTATGTTAGCAGGTTGGAATTTGGGCACACCAACTCCGATGTAGACGGTGTCCGGCTGCATAAGGCAATATTCGTAACCCTTACCCAGCCCATTATTCACAACAGGAGACAACTTGGTGGAAGCATTGGTAGGATCGGCTCCATCGCTATCTTTACTCTCTAGGCGGTAGCTTTGGCGTTGACGGTATATGTTAGGATAGTCGATTGAACCAGCGCCAAACTCCCACGGGAACGTGATTCCGCCCGAATTCTTAACTGTCTCCTCAAAGCCGTTGTTCGTGTTGCTAATATTGCGCCACCTGAGTTCGCTGGCGTCGATGCGGAACTTGTCTATGGTCCGCGATGTCTTGGTGCCCATCGCGCTTCTATCCATAATACCAAGCCATCCCTCACGAGAAGATGTGCCGTGGTTCACAAATAAAAGATCGATAGTCGGCATTTTATTCACGTTGAATACGCCGCCATCTGCCAGTTCGGCATTGCCGTTGAAGTGAGCCTGGAAATTCTGCCTATCGGTTGGAAATACCGTGGTACCAGTGCTCGGCCATGCCAGAGAAGAAACAACCCCACCAGATATTCGATCATTATCGTCCCTGATGGCAAGCGGATTATTGATACCTATCAACTGCTCTTTAAATGTTCCAGCTCCAGTTGAAGCACCAATTATAAGCGGTTCTGGAGGTGTGCCACTTTTTAACCTGGCTATCGGCACATTGACGGTATACATTGCGCCGCCAGAAGTATACTTTTTACTGATTTGCATCGTAATGACCCATCCGGGTCCAGGAGTAAACGGCCTGTTGTTGCTCGGTATAATCTCGATCTGCGCGAGAGCATAGCAACGCTTCACGTCTTCGCTACTGCTTGGATAGGTCAACGCTGTGGAAGTTAACTCGTCTGTATTCTTCAAGACAGTATATTGTGCCAACTTCCTCACATTGCCATTAATCCGCACCTGGCTGCCGGCGCTGGAACCTGCACTGGTATTGGACATGTAGAACTTTATAGAGTTGCGCCTGGCCGAATCGGTACTGCCGCTCAAGAACTCCAGGGCAGGAAGATTCCAAACTGCCAGATTGATCGTCTCGCCCCATTCCAGGTAAATCGGCTTATCAGTCCCGGTTCGATCGTCTATGCATGGAAATACGGCGTCATCTTCATCAATACCAGTAGTACTAGAGCCGATTTTGCGCACATCCTTGGCTAATCTCGTGAGTTCTGTATCAACAGCTTCATCCGTAGCCATGGTGGCTGTGGGCATCTTCATTTCACGCGTCACTACCCAATCCGGCTTACCAGTCGCCCAGGCGGTGTTCGAAGCGTTAGGCGTGCTTAAGTCACTGCCGTCTTTAGGCTCAGCATCAGCATTTAATGATGCCTGGTAGAAGTCAGGATTGATCATTTCAAACTGGACATCAGTCTCAGGAGCGGATCTTTCCCACTGCGCTGTACCAGAAGAATCACCGGGGAATGGCCATATACCACCAGCCCACCTGCCGCCCCACGCACCATTTTCTCCGGAAAACGCATATATACGGCCGTCAGTGCCACCCACGTAGACATAGCTTACAGGATCACTGCCAACCTCGAAATTCGTGATACTCGGCGATGAGAACAACTTGCCTTGTGTAGTCCAACCTCTTATAGCTATCTTCTTAGTAGGATCACTAGGGTAATCTGGATCTTGGATTTTCCAATTGCTCTGCCCATTGTCGGCATTGAACCAGCGAAGAACGCCCTGGTCACTCATATCACCCACATACATGGTCTTATCGAGTTTAGTACCGCTATCAGTGCCATCCATAGCAATCGAGCCCCTCATGCCTGCCAGCACAGAAGGCTCATAATAATCTGGAGCACCAGAAGGCTTAGTCGTCTCTTTGCCGCTGCTATCGATATCAACATACAGGCGCTCACCCCTGTACTGAGAGCCTGCTCCAAATGAATATATGTGCCCGTCATCACTGGCGCACCATACGCGGTGTACGGTGTGCGAATCATTAGCGACCACAGGTGTCGAATACCTGAACGCGCCCAGAGGCAAGCTGCTGATGGATGCAGGGTAGCGCCAGTTTAATGAACCTTTGGCGGCATCAAGGCAGTAGAAATATCCTGCAGTAGAACCAACGAACAGTTGGCTGTTACCATTATCTACATCCATAGTCGCTGAAGAGGTAAATCCACCAGTATTACCGGGTTCACTGCCTGAGCTGGTACCGCCCGAACCTGGAGGGCCTGGGGTATCTTCGGCAGCAGGCGTTACTGAGGAAGGCGTGGAAGGATCGCTGGTGTCTTCACCATCTTTATCGATGTAGTCCCATTTCTTCGTAAACGAGGTAGTATCAACACATGTAATATGACCGTCATAACGCGGAACAACCAGACAACCTTTTCCGTTATCATTGTAGTATGAAGGAGATGCACCAACATCACCCCAGGCTTCATCAACTGGCTCATTTGCGT
>JAJFTD010000118.1 GCA_021373255.1 bacterium | reverse complement strand
CGATTATTAATGCAAGTGGAAATAAACATCGGGCGCTCAAACCGTGGTTTGAAGCGGTTTTGAATATAACTGTCCATTGCATCCACTTCGCCATCATCGTAGTCATAGCTCGAGTGGCCGGTAAGCCTGGTCACACCAACTGTAAGCGAATGGCAGGTGAGTGTTTCACCAGGATTTATCTTCTCGAACGGTGGATACGACACGGTCAGAAGGCCGTCTTTTCTAGCAATGTCTGAGTATGGAAAATCGAGTGAGACAAACACACCTCGATTGCCGTTTCGGTAAAATGCAGCTATATCCTGCAAAGATGTCTGAGCAACAATCGTATCTACAGTAGAACGCGCGCTCCACAGACTTATCCGCTTTAGAAGCATCATTTTAGAAGGGGTCAGGGCCAAACTCTTGGTAATCATCCCGCGGCCCGTCAACTCATATGAAAGCCGCCAGGATATCCCAGCCGACTCTCCTTCAAACAAGGCGCTTTGTGAGTTGCTGTGTACGACCCGGCACTCCCCATTGCCAGGGGTAATAATTCCAGAGTCCGTCTCCAGTGACCATGGCGCGCCATCATATTCCAACACTTTGCTGCCGAACGCATCGCACTGCCTTTCGTGCAGCGCGCCATCCGCAACACTCAGTCCAATCCCGAATGCAGAATCACCGATATTAACTAGTTGCTCTCCCGAACATGGCTGAATCGGCAAAAGTGTTACCACTCCCATAATTACGGCTAAAATCATTTTCATACGAATAGTCTCTCTCCATTAACGCCCGGGGTTCAGCCTCAGATAATCATAATAGTAGGTATGATTTTTAACTTGTGCTCTCATAATCTCAGGGTCGAGACCTTTTACATGTCCGTCTAGGAACAGATAGTTAATGACTGAAGAGTTCTGATGAATTCCTTCTTTGGGTATTTCCGTAACGCCACCTATACAACAACATACAGGCCAGCCGAAATCGTTGTATGCATAGGAATTACTGCGTATAGACCCGGTATCGGGATCTACACCCTCGCATCCAACGTATTCCGTCAAGGCAACACACTTCGACAGGGGGTATCTGATCTCACCTTGAGACCATGTATCAGGATGCTTTGAGATTCTCCCATTGAGCCATGTATCATGTAATACAACGTCGTTGTATGCATAGCTGCGAGCGTGAGGGGTGATATTCCTTAGTAAGTATCTATGTTTTGGCCGCGCCTTGCCATCCGACGGACAGCCGAAAACGTTGACATTCTTCGTATATCCAACTATTGCCACATCCCATGTAACTGTATTTGGGCATTGCTCAGGATGCAAAGATACACCATTGGGCACATTTCTCTGCCCGCAAGGATATCTTCCTCCATAATTATCAGCATACATGGTCAGAGCTTTGCCTAGCTGGTTCAAGTTTGACTGGCAACTGGCCAATTTTGCCTGCTCTTTTGCCGTTACAAAGACCGGAAACAGAATTGCTGCCAATATCGCAATAATTGCAATAACCACCAGCAGTTCTATTAATGTAAAACCGTTTAGTTTTCTAGCTTTCATCTTTCGGACCTCCCCAGTTTTTGGTAGCAGCATTGTATGGCGTGATATCTCTTCTTGCTGCGAAGACGAGTGCTGGGTGTAAGCTCACACCCAGTCAACATCAAGTCAAGAACGCCCAGCACCCAATTTTTGGTTGCAAGTTCGTATGTATCGTCCTGCATGATACTTGCTAGATTTCAAATGTTTGCCGGAACATAGCCGCGTTCAGACGTATTATGCCTCACGCTGCACCAGTTGTCAATGATCAATTCTCGTTTTGGGTCAAAATCTTACACCCACTCAAACGCCTCAACAATCTCATGCATTCAAACAAAACATACACGACTGACGCTGCTATATGCGATTAATACAGACCATCTACAACACACAATTGTCGTTTTACACGTCGTCTGAACACGGCGGGCGTGCAACGCTATTTTGATGTAATAGCTCACTCTTGATGAGTATAATGTGAGCATGCTGAGCGTGTCGAAGCGTGCGACTCCGAAGCGACATGTGCTTAAGATTGACCGCACCCTTCGACAAAGCTCAGGATGCTGGGTTGTACTATCATTCTCACGAACTCTGAGCTGTTACATATTGGTTCGTATCTTGACGCCTGATTGGCTCACATAGTACAATCCAACATCAAGGGCTGGGCCGAAAGGTACGGCTAATTTTAATAGTACGTCACTTCGATGGAGGACCACAAAAAATGCGTTATCCGGTTCTGGCTGTAGTTTGCCTTTTGATGATAGTAAAACCCAGCCCGTCAATGGCTGTCGGCAAGGTTACGGTGGACCCTAACACGCTTTCGGCGAAGTCCGCTCAGCCTGTCGATTCGGAAGGGAACGACGCCCGTCTCAGTCAGAAAGTCACCTACCAGGTCAAACAGGGGCGGCTTCACGATATCGCCAGTGACCTTAGCCGGATCACAAGCGTCACCATCTCCAGTGGCAAGAACGGCAGCGACTGGCGCGTTCGAGATATTCCTGTCACCATCAGCGCAAAGGATATCGAACTCGGTATGTTGCTCTCAACAATTGCCGATATTAGCCATGTTGCCCTCACCTCAAGCAAGATCGACAACAACCCACGCACGTATCGATTTATGCGCACCCCAAAAATGGAGAACGCGCTGGCGAATTATGAGGACGCGCAATATATCATCAAGCGGCAGAGATTTGACAGGGAATGGGCTGCGGCAGCAAGCCTGGCTTCGAAACCTGAACAGCCAGGTGACGACGAAAAGAGCATGAAGTTCAATAACGCCCGCGCGATAGGCAGGCTTGTCAGCGCCCTCGGTACGAATGTACGCGACTCGATGAAAACCGGCGAACAGATTGTTCTTCAATCAGAGAGCGTATCAGAAACAGTGCGGTCGGCCATTCTTGAGCTAGCGGCGATCATGCGCAAAAGGCAGGAATCGGACTATAACTTCACCGGCTCTTATCATCAAAACAGTAAAGCTACTCAGCAGGACATGGAGCAAGCCGAGGTAATTCTGTCTACGCAGGAGAGTTTCAATTACATTTACCCAGAGATCTGTGTCAACACCCCTGCGCACAATGAACGTGGTGATGCGGTTATCGACAGTCTCTATGTAAGCATTCGGGATGCGCTGGAGTTTGTTAAATTGCCGGATAACAACGATGTGCCACCGGACCCACTCGGAGGCAGCGATATAAAGACCAAGTATACCCCGGCGGAATGGAACAACCCGAACCAGGAATATCTGAAGACAAAGATCAAGCTCAAAGCCCCGGAGAAGCTGGACGGGTCTCCCACCCTGGCGGATGTGATACTGGCGCTTTCGGATGCAAGCGGGTATACCATCGTCTGCGAGGACTTCAATAGCCAGGGAATAAGCAATCGCATCAACACTTTTCCGCAGGATGAGATGACCCTTGGAGACGTGCTCAGGATATTCCGTTGGGATGTAGACTGGCTTGCAGATGCTGACAACAAGCTTGTGGTTGCAGTATCACGGTCGTGGGTTGATCAGCACAAAAGTCTGGTGCCGGAAAGCCTCATCCGGCAGATGACGTCTAAGTTGGAAAAGGACGGTGTAGACCTCGACGACGCCACCCCGCTCACAACCCTAACGGATGGGCAGTACAACGTTTGGATATCAGGCAGCAGAGATCTTGCAAGCCTCACGATGGCGAATTTTAACCCGATGAAGCCGCTGTGGGCTCTATACGATTCTCTTAGCTCGGACGAGAAGTTGATGGTAAAATCGGAAGCCGGAATATTTCTGAGCAGGTTCGAGCCAGAGCAGCTTACGGCGGTGTGTAATAAATGCAATACCGGACTCACGAAGAGCTTGCACGACCGCACCTCCCGCGAACAGCAAACGCTTCCCACCGACCCAAAAGTGCTGTCCGCCCTCAAAATGCGGATCACGAGCAAAGAGAATTGGGTGAAGTATCAACTGAACGCAAATAGTGGGGGTGGTTATTGTTGGAGCAGCAGATCATCCTCCGACACAAAACCCCCACAAGAAGGCATGCTCAGAAAAACGACCTACGTGATGGAAATCTTCGGCGACGCCGACGGAAAGACCTACAAAATCAGCAACGACGGCCCCAACGGCTTCCCTTACTTCTCGCTGAAGTGGGGGACGGGCGAACATGGACCGCAGGGGACGTCGGTCAGGTAAGGCAGCCGCAGTCCGAAGATTCTTCGGACTGCCACCCGATGCCTATTAAGCGTTCTTCAGTGCCACGGCTTCAATGATGTTTGCGGCGTCTTCGCACTTGTCGATAGCGGTCTCCAGGTGCTCGTAGAGCTCTTTCCACTTGATGACTTCTATCGGGTCATCCGTGTAGTTGCTGAATAGATCAGCTATGGCATGGCGGCTTACTTTATCGCCTTCGTTTTCCAGCCGGTTCACTTCAATCCAGCGCGCTTTCATGTTTTTGATGTCTTTGAGGTTCTTCATGTTGCCCGTGAGAGCCTCGGTTTCTTCAGCCGCGCGGAGGATGATATTAGCAAGCTCCTTAGCATCGGGTTTGATAGTCTTCACCCCATAAAGCTGGAGCCGCTGAGCTGATGCGTTGATGAAGTCGAGAATATCATCCAAAGCCGAACTCAATGCGTGAATATCCTCACGATCCATCGGCGTGATGAATGTGGTGTTCAACTTCTCGATGATCTTGTGGGCAATCTCGTCGCCCTGGCTCTCGATCTTCTCGATCTGCATCCTCTTCTGGTCTACGTCCGAATAATCCTCAAGAAGATCCTTGAGGTGCCTTGCGCCAACAACAACATTCGCCGCCTGCGCTTTGAACATATCAAAGAAAGCTTCTTCTTTTGGTATAAGTCTCAGGCCCATAGCCTGCCTCCGTTTCCTATCGCCAGAACTACTGGCTTACGTGAATCAAAAAATAAACTGCGCTCGCCATGACAGCCGAAAGCGGCATAGTCAACACCCACGCCCACACGATCCGGCCCGCAACGCCCCACTTAACAGCAGAGAGCCTGTGAGTGGCCCCCACTCCGACGATAGCGCCGGTGATGGTGTGCGTTGTGCTGACGGGGATGCCGAATAGTGATGCACCGATGATAGTTGCCGCACCGGCAGTCTCGGCGCAGAACCCGCCGACCGGTCTCAACTTGGTAATTCCAAGGCCCATAGTCTTAACAATCCGCCATCCACCGGACATAGTGCCGCATGCAATAGCAGTGGCACACGCCAGCTTTACCCAAAGTGGCACCGGAACAGCACCATTTACAAGATGCAAATGGCCGGCGGTAAGAAGAACAATGCTGATAACACCCATCGTCTTCTGCGCATCGTTGGTGCCATGACCAACACTATATGCTGCCGCAGAAAGGAGCTGCAGGTGCCTGAACAAGCCATCCACCCTGGATGGCGCGGTATCTTTGAACAACCAGTATACGATTACCTGGATAGCATACCCCAGGATCATACCGATCATTGGCGAGAGCACGATGAACAGGGCAATGACATCAATCTTTTCCCAGTTCAACACGTTGTGTGTAGAGCCATGGATCAGGTGTGCAGCAGTGAGACCAGCTCCGGCTAATCCACCGATTAAAGCGTGGGACGAACTCGTCGGTAAGCCAACATACCATGTGATGATATTCCAGAATATAGCTCCGACAAGCCCAGAGAGGGCAATCATCATCATTGTGTGCGACTGGAAAAGTGACGCATTGACAACTTTGCTCACAGTATCGGCCACGTGAACACCGAAAACAATGGGAGCTAAAAAGTTGAAGAATGCCGCCCACAACACGGCTTGGAACGGCGACAAGACTTTTGTCGCGACTATTGTCGCAATTGAGTTTGCCGCATCGTGAAAACCGTTGAGGAAGTCAAAAATGAGGGCGACTAAAATGATCGTTGCTACCAGATACAGGGACATTGCGAACCTTCTCGCTGCCTAGTCTGGGCAGAAGAACGATTATCCCTCTGCCCATATATTCTACATGCATGACCCACCCCGGGTCAAGCATTTGCAAGACTTGCGTAATGTCCTTGTAATGTTCTCCTACCCATTCGGATGAGCGGCCCGGGTAGCCATTTCGGCTGTGCGGACAGACTCGACGGCGTCATCTATGGTGACGAGCATATCGTATGACGGATTATCTATAGCCTTTACCAAGTCGCTCATAATGTCCCTGGCGCACTCAGCGTAAACGTCCAGTTTCGGCTCCTCCATCTCCACAACGGTGTTGATGTCATACTCCACTTCATACGTAAACTCACTGGAATGCGCTTTTTGCAGGTCCATGGGGTCTGCTACAACCTGTCCCTCACCAAGGAGTTCTTCCAACTTAGTGAGGCCGGACTCATTGGTCCAGCCCCAGATATCAAGCTCCAAAGGTATCCAGCCGATCATTTCTATCTCACCGAGGTCGAATGCGAAATGGAATGTCGTGGTTTCCAGCTCTCTCGGCCGGGAGAATGAGTGCCAATATGTGCCCACGACTCCGTTTTCGTATTTCACCGCCGCGAAAACCCGGTCTTCCATCCCCGGCTTGCGGTCTACACCCATAGAGCACACTTCCACTGCCTTCGCCTTGATCACGGAGCTTGCGAGGTCGAAGAAGTGAACGCCGTGCTCAAGAAATATCCTGCCGCTCACTGCAGGGTCCCAGAACCAGTGTCCCTCGGGCACTGTGTCCTGCATCGCGTAGTTGCGAAGGTCCACCCGGCGCAGCTTGCCGAAAACCTCAGAGCTTACTATCTCGTCCAGCAGCCCAACTATGGGATTGTGGCGAAGGACAAAATCCACCGTAGCCACTCGCCCGGTCTCGTCGGCAACCCGCTTCACCTCCAACGCATCCTTTTCAGACAACGCGAGAGGTTTTTCTATCAGCACATGCTTTCCTGCACGCATGGCTTCTATCGCTATATCTTTATGCGACGCGGGGGGTGTGGCAATAGATATGATATCGACAGCGGGGTCCTGCAGAATATCGGCAACGCAGGAGTGAAACTTAATCTCACCACCCGGCGCGCGTCTGATGTCGGCGTCACAAACGCTTACCACCCGAACCTCTTCCATCTCGCTCCAGGACTTGTGCAAGAACTCGCCGAAACCACCATAGCCTATGATTCCAATTCCCTTTGGAGTAGTGCCGTTGGTCATTGCATTCAACCTCCTCGATCGGTTCTCTATAGGATATACCCCCATTACGTTGCGCGTTGCGCGTTATGCGTCTTGCGTCTTGCGTCGGGCGTCGGGCGTCGGGTGGCTGTCGTCGGTAGATAGTCGAAGAGACAACCTAAGTTGCTTCGGACTGCGAAGCTGCCGAAGCCGCCCCTCGGGCGACAGTGGTTCTGAAAGAACTGCGAGAGCCGGACGCACAAAGTGAACAGAACTAAACGTCACCCGACACCCGTCACCATTTCCCCTAGTAGTTGCCTTCTTTACGCCATATATCCAATATCATCTCGTATCTCGATAGAGCCATGCCTGTGTAGACGCAATTACTTGTAGAGAAAATATAGCCTCCGCCGGGCATTCCGTGCTTTAACGCATATCTGGCGGACTCTCGCACCTGCTCATCCGTGCCGGTGTCCATCAGGCCGCAGTTTACGTTGCCTATCAGGCAGACCTGGTCGCCGTAGAGCCGTTTTACTTCCGCAATGTCCACACCGGCCTGCGGGTCGATGGAGTGGAGCGCATGCGGCTTAGCCTGTACGAGTTGGTCTATGATCGGCATGATGTTTCCATCAGTATGCTTGATCGTGTAGAAACCCATATCCCTGTAACCTTTGATCAGCTTGGCGAGATATGGGGTCACAAATTCACTGAACTGCGACGGGCTCATGAATGGTCCCGTATTAAGGCAATAGTCTGCGCAAAGGGCGTATCCGTCCAGCCCGCCGTGCTTCGCATAAACCTGAGCCGACTCCAGAGCTGAGTTCACCCATGAATCAGCTTCTGCTTTCATCCCCTCGGGATCGTCAACCATGCGATAGGAGAAATCGAGCATATTGTTACCGTCGGGAATGCTGTACGTGGCATCACCGTGCATCATAATAAAATACTTGCCGCCGGTTTTGTCCCGTATAATATCGATCAATTTGAAGACTTCTTCGTAACCACCGACACAGGGGTGGAGGAAGATGGCGCTGTGCTCATAGCGCTCGGCTGTGGCTATGTAAAGATCAGCAATGTCCTCACGATGAAGCTGGCGTTCTTTCTCCTCCATCTGCCCCCACTGGCCGTAAGCCCTCTGGCTGAAGTGCAGCTTGCCGAATGCTTCCATAGTAAGGAAGAAAACAAGTTCAAAGTGCGGCACCCGTCCCTCAAGGGGTTCACGGTTCAATGCCTTGATAAATCGTTGTTTTGGAGTCAACTCCATAACTATATCCTCTCATCCAACGCAGAAATTGTTCCATTACATGTAACTCAATCTAGCGTTCTTCGACAATCAGCACATATCCTCCCAAATGGGAAATAGGGATTGGAGAATGGGTGCCAGGTGGACGCAAGACGCATGACGCAAGACGCACGACGTAATTTATGCGAGTTTAGCCGAAGGATATGGAACAAAATACATGCTAGTCGTAGCTCAGGGAGTACTGCGTCATGATAATGCTAAAACGCCGACAAGGGACCACACTGGTTGATCTTATGGTCACGATATTTCTGCTCGGCACGGCCGCGATGATATTCTCGGCTACGTTCCCGAGCAGCTTCCGGGCGTCAAGACAAGCCAAGGACAACAAGATCGCCACAGCCATTGCTCAGCGAAAAATGGAAGAGCTTCGCGCCTTGAGGTATGAGTCCTTAACATATAATGGCCTGCTCACAGCCCAGATAATTGATGACACTCCAATGTCTTCACCATATTCGTTCACAATCCAGGATAACCTCGCATCCCAGCTCACATCAGGAACCGGAACCATTGAAATATCCGATTCATCCTCTGGCACGGATCTGAAGCGGTTAAAGGTCACGGTGTCCTGGGAGGGAGCAGACAGCAGCAGAAACCGCACAATGAGTATGACTACCTATTTCGTCGACAAACGACCCAGACGAGTGTATTAGGCAGCGCCCGTCAATTATTTATTACTAACAGTTTTTTCTCGACGATCGACCATTGACCGACACCTGACACCCGAAACCGTTCTCTTGGAGATTTACATGAGTTACTCTCACAACAAAAAAGGCTTTACACTCATTGAAGTGATGATAACAGTCTCGCTGCTTTCATTGGTTGGCATATCACTGATGGCGCTGCTGGTGAGTTCGCTCCGGGGTTGGAGTTCGGGGACTAGTGGTGAAGCGGCGACTAGTTCGGCTACAGTGGCTGTGCAGAAGCTCTCGATAGACATCCGCGACGGCCGGTCCGCAACAATAAATAATGGCACTCTGATCATCACATTCCCAAAGAAGATAACGGACACTTCTACCCACGAAACCATATATGATCTGAGCGCGAATGACCCCGTAACGCGGAACTACTACATATCTGATGGAAACTTGATGAGAAACGTCGGTGGAGTCATCACGACAATGATGCGCGGGGTAGATGCTCCGACGAGTGAACCAGCATTTGGCGCCGGGGGTGGCACCGTCTCTATTAACCTGGTAGGAAAAGATCAGGTCGGCACTAAAACGTCCACGCTGAGAGTCTCCGCCAGAGTGAGCTTGCGAAACTATGTACACTAAGCACAGAGTCCAACGCAGCAGAATAATATCCAACGCCAGGAAGTGTGAAATGAGCAATATGCATATCACCAAATCGAATCGCGGCAGTGGGATGGTACTCGGCTTTGTGGTCTTGACGTTAGTCTTTGCGCTGGCGGTATCATTCATCGGTATAACGACATCGTCTTTAATTGCGGCCAAGCGCGATAGTCTTAGGATACGTGCACTGGCCTGCGCCGAAGCGGGGATCGATAAGGGAATATCGCAGTTGATGTCCAGTGGAGGCACATGGCGAAACCACCCGTCCACAAATCCTGATGAACACTCTGGTGACAATCCCCTCTGCATAGAAGGTTTAGCCTCAGGTGAGACATTCAAGGTATGCGCACGCTCAGGATCGGGAATCACGGATGGCAAGATAATCATCACATCGACAGGCACAGTTGTTCAGGGTGATGCCAGAATATCGCGCACGTTAAGGGTAGTCGTGAGCTTCCGAAAAGAAAACGTGAACGTGTGGAATAACGCGATATTTGGCGGCGTTGGCCAAACTGGCCGGAGTATCAACGGCAATGTGCAGATACGTGGCTCGATTCACCTGCTTGGTGATGGCGAAAACTACACCGACCTTGATGGTGACGGCAACTGGGACGACAACGAGTCTTACACAGACAGCAACCACAACAGCAGCTACGATCTTGGTGAAACCTACACCGATACAGACCACGATGGGCATCGCGATTCCCGGGAGCCGTTCCAGGATGTAAACGGCAACGGCACGCGCGACCCTGCCCTTACGGTTACCGATCTGGCCGAGGAAATATCCGGCAGCGCCAACATCGGCAACAACTATAATAATATGCTCAGCGAGCTACGGTCCAAGCTCCCAACTCCGCCACACGAAACCTTTGGCGGCGAAGACGTAGAGAGCCTCAGCGCCAAACTGAGAGTAAAACATGGAAGGGTGAACGTATCCGGTTCGGCTACTGTCGGAGACATCAATGTAACCAGCAACACGCTGAAAGAAACACTCAACGGCACATATGTGAGTGACGGGTTCGGTGGAAACGCGGGCACCAACAGCGTCCACGCAGATAACGGCTACGCTAATGGCTATGACCTGGGAGATGGGGTAGTAACATTCCCCGTAATAGACTCCGGCACATATACGACTGGTGGCACAGACTACCCGAACTATCTGCAGTATTTGAGGCAGAGCGCGACTGTAATTTCCGGGAATCTCGATATTGTAAATGGTGTAGCCCAAACAATCACAGGGCCTAACGGATCGCTGACTGTAGACACAAATGGAAACATGACTATCAGCGGAAAAGTCTTTGTGGATGGCAACATTACCTTCGGGCCAAGTAAGTCACGCATCACATATAATGGCAATGGAACACTGGTCACTGCAGGCAGCGCATATGTTCATTGCGATTTACTGCCTAAGACAAACTTCCCAGAAAATGATGTGCTGGGATTGATCGCCAGAGATCGTGTTGAGTTGGCGACAGGTAGTGGTGACGCTCAGCTCACAATGGCTATCGCAATGTATGCCCAGCATCAAATCGTATCGGTTAAGCAGAACGAAGTAGCCGGGACAATGGTCGCAAGCTATTATCAGATGAGCAACGTGCCGCGCCT
>JAJFTD010000163.1 GCA_021373255.1 bacterium | reverse complement strand
CGTTCGTTTTCAAGAGTGACGCTCCTGTGGCCACACCTGACAGTCAGGCGGCCGCTCCGGCGAGCAGCCAAACGAGCAAGAACACTCTGAATGGAAGGAGGGGCACCAATGAAGCTGGATAAGAAACAAACCATTCAGCTTGTAGTGCTGGGCGTGCTGGTGATCATCTGCATAGGCTATGTGTCGTTCAGCGCCATGAACTCACATCAAGCACCGCCGCAGCCGGTGAAGCAGGCTTCAGAGAAAACCGAGACGGTCGAAACAAATACAGCTACGGTGGCAGCAGCACCGACCAGCGTATTCCCGGACCTCGCATCGGTGCCCGCGCGGCGCGATCCATTCGCTCCTGTGGCCTTGCCAATGGAACAGACCGTGGAAAACAATATGAATGTCAGCCCGGCCCCTAAACCGTTCCCAACCAGACGGGTACAGGCAAAGCCGATCAAGTTGCCAGTCGGTAAGGTGCCGCGCGTTCCAGCTAACCCGTTCAATCCATTCAGCCAGTTAGCTCAGGCGTTTGTGACACCATCCACGTCGTCGTCGACCGCTCCAGTGGTTGTACAAGCAAAAGATCCTGAGTTCATGCTCATGGGTGTTGTACGCGGCGAACGAAATGTGGCAATAATCCGCACCTCAGCCGGCGGTAGATATGTAGTTAAGCAAGGCCAGCTCATCGACGGGCGCTATAAGGTCGAATCCGTGTCCTATGACAGCGCAACGCTGGTCTGTGAGTCCCGTCGTATTCACCTGAAATTAGGAGGAGTCTAGAATGCGAACTAAGATCATCGCCTCGGCGACGTCAGGTCTGAAGACCTCCATCGCTGTGCTGGTCCTTGTCAGTCTGCTTAGCTGTGCAGCCGCAGCGAGCAGAACAATAACAGGTATTAATGTCGCGAACCGGTCCGACCGTGTGATAATCACAGTGAAGGGCTCGGGTCCGTTGAAAATGTCGGCGATTAAGTCCAGCCGGGGCAGCTTCCTCGGGTTCCAATTCGCAGGCACGTTGTCCACTAAGGGACGCTTGGTCGGGATACACAGTGGAAGAATCTATAACGTAAGATATTCCAGCTTCTCAGCCAATCCGCCTGCAGTGCGCATTGTCCTGAACACAGCCGGATTTGTTGACTATTGCACTGATTGGTCGCCCAAGAGAGATAGGGTAGACCTCACAATTTGGAAGTTTGGCGTTAACTTATCGCGCACAACGGCGACAGTGGCCAAGCAGCAGCCTGTGACAAAGGTTCTTGGAGTAGTGCAGGAGCAGGGGAAGTCACTTGATGTAGCCCCAGTTGCTGATGCCCTAAGTACCGAACCGGCTCCCGTGATCGCTGCCAACCCCACGCCGAGAGTACCGGCTAAAGCCGTGATGATGGCAAGTGCGGCATTGTGTCGGGCAGAGCAGCCGAGAATTGCTCTGCTTCCTGATCGCCCGGCACCGGTCAGCACTACCAAAGAAAAGCGCGTATCACTGAACTTCCTGGGCGCCGACATTAATGATGTCCTCAAGGCACTGTCTGTTCAGAGCGGGCGCAATATCGTATCGAGCAAGGAAGTCACTGGAAACGTTACAGTGAGTCTGTCCGATGTCAGCGTGGACGAGGCTCTGGATTATGTTGCCAAGCTGAGCGGCTACGGCTACACGAAAGCCAACGATACCTACCTCGTAGGGTCAAAGTCTGGCCTATTGGCTTTGAACGGCGGCGGCGATGTGGCATCTGATGACACGAGAAAAGTCGACGTCATCCAGGTGCACTACATTCCGCTTAAGAAAATATCCGACATCATCAGAAACAGCATGCCCGAGATCAAACTTCCTGAAGACAAGAAGAATGATAAGAATGAAGACCAGCCCGGTGGGTTCCTGCTGGTGGTTGGACCCAGCAGCATGGTAGCTGAAGCCCGGCGCATAGCCGAAGAGATGGACGAAGCTACCAAGGAGCTTATGGGCAGCCAGAAGACAGCGGTCTATCGGGTGAAGTATGTTAGCCCATACGATCTCGCATTGACACTACAGAGGCTTGTCCCCGGCATCAATGTCGGCCCCGCCCCGCAGGACGGCTTCGAACTCACAGGACCTGAAGCGGTGAAGACCGGCGATAATGGTTCTCAGGTGACGGGTAGCACGAATGCTACCGCAAACACTACAACCAATACCGATTCGAGTGAAGAATCAGGAGACAAAGGCCCGCTCTTTATCCCCGGCCGAACACAGTCAGTGATGATTGTCGGACCTGAAGACCAGGTGCAGAAAGCACTCGAATTGGCCGCATCGCTGGATGTGAAATCACCGCAGATTAAGATCGAGGCCAAGGTTACCAGTCTCACAAAAGACGGTGAAAAGAAGCTCGGGCTTGATTGGAATTGGGATACGATCAATTACGAGGAGAGCGTTGATTTTGTTTCTCCGCCACCTATGGATAACGATGGCAAGGTGTACGAGGGTTTCAAACCGCTCACCGAAGCAAGCAATAGATGGTGGCGAAACCCGATCAATTTTGGAGCCACACTTGACGCCTTGATCACCAGTGGCGATGGTCAGCTTCTCGCAGCCCCGAGCCTGCTTTGTCTTGAGGGCAAACCCGGTGTGTTCTTCGTGGGCGATGAAGTGACCTATATTCAAAGGATCGAACAGACTGATAACGGACAGAATATCAAGACCGACACCAGGCAGGTTGGCGTACAACTCCGAGTGGTGGGCGATGTAGCAGACAACTATATCACCCTTAATCTTCACCCGGAAGTAAGTGTACTGAGACTCGTGGCGGACCAGGCGGGAATCACCCTGCCTATCATCACTCGCAGGTTTACCGATCATGTGGTGCGAGTCAAGAGTGGCGAGACACTGGTCATCGGCGGCCTCATCAGAGATGAAGAGATCGACGAGATCAACCGTGTGCCGATCCTCAGCGACTTGCCGTTCTTCGGTAAGCTGTTCAAGCACCGGGACAAGACAAGCAACCACTCTGAAGTGGTTATGTTTATCACAGCGACTATCGTGAACGACTGATAGTCACTGTCGTAGCAGATGCCCCACATGGGTCTCAGTGGGGCATCTGCTGCAAGAGCAGTTTCCCTCTGGGCTTGGCAGAGCCGCCGAACTCAGAGCGAAGATGCGGTTGCTGGGCAATTCGATAATCTCAAATCATCTATCTTCACTAAGCGAGCGTTTTTACCGATAATCTAGTTGGAGACGCGGAAGTGGGCGACTCCTTTTTTTAGCTATGCAGAAGACTGAACAGATTGGCGATATTTTTATAAGACTGGGCATCATCTCCCATGATCAGCTCAACCAGGCTGTCGAGAAGCAAAAGCTTCTAAAGCGCCAGGAAGCGCTTGGAGATGTGCTTGTGAGCATGGGCCTGATCTCTGAGAAGGATCGGGTACGAGGTCTCGGCGAGCAGTGGGGCGTGCCATTTGTCGACGTTGCCGACATGGAGATCGATAGCTCCATCCTGAAGCTGGTGTCCCAGGGCGTGGCACGTAAGCTGAAGGTGCTTCCGGTTGCAAAGAAAAACGGACGGCTGACATTGGCGATGAAGAACCCTCTGGACATCTTCGCCATCGATGAGATCCGTATGATGACCGGCATAGACGTAGAGCCCGCAATCGCTCCTGAAGAAGACATCATCAGGGCAATAGGGCGGCTATACCAATCCGGGGCAAACGCGTCGGAGCAGGTAAACAACGTCATTAAAGAGTTTGAGACGGCGGATATCGACTTCACTGCTAGTGAAGTTGGAGACGACGAAGACATCTCCATCGAACAATTAAGGGAACTCTCCGAAGAGGCCCCTGTTATAAAGCTGGCAAACCTGATCATCAGCCGTGGTATCAACGATGGCGCCAGTGACATACACATTGAACCAAGCAAAAATATTGTCCGTGTAAGACTGAGAATCGACGGTATCCTGCACGAAGTTATGCAGGTGCCCAAGAAGGTACAGGCTTCACTGATTTCCAGAATCAAAATCATGGCCGAGATGGACATTGCTACAAAGCGCACGCCGCAGGACGGCCGCATTGGAGCAATGATCGACGGCAGGCAGTTCGACTTCCGTGTATCCACACTGCCTTCAGTGTTTGGTGAGAAGATCGTCTTAAGAGTCTTGGACAGAAGCTCAATTTCTATCGGGCTTCACAAGCTCGGCCTTTTGCCGGAAACCTTGGAACGTTTCGAGAGCCTGATATCGCGAACCTATGGGATTATACTCGTCACAGGCCCTACAGGTAGTGGTAAATCGACGACACTCTATTCAGTGCTCTCAAAACTCAACTCTGGAGAGAAGAACATTCTCACCATTGAGGATCCTGTTGAATACGAAGTCGAGGGCTTGACCCAGGTGCAGATCAACGCTCGTGCGGGGTTGAGCTTTGCATCGGGACTCAGGACAATGCTCCGCCAGGACCCGGATATAGCTATGGTTGGTGAAATCCGAGACGCGGAAACAGCCACAATCGCAACCGAAGCGGCTCTTACCGGTCACCTGGTGCTCTCGACATTGCACACAAACGATGCACCAGGTGCATTGACCCGATTGGTGGATATGGGCATAGAGCCGTTTTTGATTGCATCAAGCACCATAGGTGTGCTGGCTCAAAGGCTGGTGCGTGTGGTCTGTCCCAAGTGTAAGGAACAGTATCAGCCGCCCAGGGACGCCGTGAAGCGGTTGGGCATAGAGCTGGACAACGACACAAGAGTGACATTCTACCGAGGTCGTGGTTGCGACCACTGTCGAGGAAACGGCTACAGAGGACGCATCGGCGTCTATGAGCTGATGATAATTAACGACCGAATACGCGACCTGGTGCTCCAGAAGTCATCCTCACACTTGATTCGTGAGGCGGCTATCGAGACAGGTATGAAGACACTCAAAGAGGACGCAATCTCGAAAATCCTCCTGGGTCAGACAACACTGGAAGAGTGCCTGCGAGTAATCTACGCAGGTTAACGCGCATAGGACGCACGACGCGAAACGCGCAGACGCAAGACGTAATGACACAACCGGAGAAAGATATGCAGCCAGATATCGAGATAGATGACCTGAGAGTAGACACGGCAGAGACAACCATCAAGCCGATAGAAGACCTGCACTTGGACGATCTGCTGAAAGAGGTCGGCGAGCGCGGGGCATCGGACCTGCACCTCACCGTTGGACTGCCGCCTATGCTCCGCGTCGATGGGTCGCTGGTTCATACTAATTACAAGCCTCTGGCGCCCAACGACGTACAGCGGCTGATCTACGATATCCTGACTAACGATCAGGTCGAGAAGTTCGAACGATCAAAAGAACTCGACTTCTCCTACGGGGTCAAAGGTATCGGCCGTTATCGTGTAAACGTCTACAGGCAGCGGGGCAGTGTCGGCGCGGCGCTTAGAGCTATTCCAGATCAAATACCGTCATTTGAACAGCTCGGTCTGCCTCCAATATTGAGGGATCTCACACATAAACACAGTGGGCTCATACTCGTTACAGGCCCGACCGGCAGCGGCAAGTCAACGACTATCGCGTCTATGATCGATACGATCAACGTGGACAGGCCGGTACACATCCTTACGATGGAGGACCCGATAGAATATCTCCATCGACACAAGAAAGGTATGGTCAACCAGCGCGAGCTTGGACAGGACACTGATGCTTTCTCAAATGCATTGAGAGCCGTTTTGCGCGAGGACCCGGATGTGGTCCTGTTAGGTGAAATGCGCGACCTGGAAACTATCTCCGCCGCGCTTACCCTTGCAGAAACGGGACACCTTGTGTTCGGCACCCTGCACACCCGCTGCGCACCGCAGACTATCGACCGTGTGGTGGACGTGTTCCCACCGCACCAGCAAGACCAGATAAGAGTGCAGCTCTCAAACACACTGGAAGCCGTTGTCGCGCAGCAGTTGCTGCCGAGAATTGGCGGCGGGCGCTGTGCATCGATCGAAGTCATGGTTGCGACTTCAGCAATTAGAAACCTTATCCGTGAGGGCAAGACCCACCAGATCTACAGCGCCCTGGAAACCGGCGCGCAGTTCGGCATGCAGACTATGGACAGAGTCCTGGCTGAAATGATACGCAATGGGATGATCCATAAAGAAGAGGGGCTTGCTCGCGCTATTGATTTGGAGAACCTGAAAAGGCTTCTCCAGGGAGGTTAAGCAGATATGTCCACCTTTGTTTATACAGCTTTGGACCCCGGCGGTAAGTCCGTCAAGGGTAGGATAGAATCAGATAACGAACAGCTTGTGGTGGCTAAACTGCACGAGCAGAAATACCACGTGCTCAGCATTAGTGAAGAACGGTCACGCACGAAGTCGGCCAGTTCCACTATGCAGACCAGCAACCGAAAGGTGAAGCTGAATGAGATGGTGGTTTTCAGCCGCCAGTTCGCGACGATGATCGATGCAGGTATCGCCATAGTCCGCTGCCTGGATATCCTTGAGGGGCAGACCAAGGACCCGGCGCTCAAACCTGTGATCGCACAGTGCAAGAAGGATGTCAAGGGTGGTCTCAGCCTTACCGACGCATTCGGCAAGCATCCCAATGTGTTCTCGCGGCTCTATGTGAACATGGTAAAAGCCGCTGAAGCCGGTGGTATCCTTGATAAGATTCTGGACAGGCTCTCCGTGTTCCTCGAAAAAGAACAGGAGATACGCGGCAAGATAAAATCGGCGATGATATACCCGATACTCGTGTTGACGTTTGCCGTGATCATGGTCTTTGCACTGTTCATGCTGGTTCTGCCGAAGTTCAAGGAAATATTCGACTCCATGAACGTCGAGATGCCGCTCGCGACCAGGCTGTTGTTCATAATCAGCGACAACATGGTCAAGTTCTGGTATCTGCCGCCGTTGCTTATTGTTGGAGGGATGTTCGCCTACAAGTGGTATCGCAACACTGATAGCGGGGCTTGGCAGATTGATATGGCGAAGCTGAAGTTTCCAGTGGTCGGCGAATTGATCCAGAAGATGGCTATTTCGCGCTTTTCACGAACATTCGCCACACTTATCGCCAGCGGTGTGCCTATGATGAGATCATTGGAAATCGTGAGCGAAACGGCGGGAAACAGAGTTATTGCTAATGCCATTGACAGCGCGCGAAACGCGATCCGTGAAGGCCAGAAAATCAGCACTCCGCTGGCTCAGAGCGGGCTGTTCCCGGGGATGGTCACGCATATGATCGACATTGGTGAAGAAACCGGGCGACTTTCCGAGATGTTGAGCAAGGTGTCGGATTTCTATGATCAAGAAGTGGATAACGCTGTAAAGGCATTAACCTCAATGATTGAGCCTTGTTTGATAGTAATGATGGGTGGTATCGTCGGCTTCATAGCTATATCGATCATGTCGCCGATATTCAAGTTGATTAGTTCTGTCGGGTAGTAATTTGCATTCTTAAATCTAAGTTCATAAATCACAGAAGGGGGGCACATGTGGATGGGAAACATCCGAAAGCTTAGTGAAGATGAGGTTCAGGAGCGCCTGACTCAGTATTCTAAGCGCCCAAACCCAAAAATCAGGGATGAGGTAGTGCTCCAGTATGCCAATCTGGTAGAGAGCATCGGCCGCAGGTTCATGGGAGCGTGTGAGCCGCTTGAAGACTTGGTCCAGGAAGGGTACTTGGGGCTTATCGCTTCCGTTGATAAATATGATGGAAGTAAAGGCGTGAAGTTCTCGACTTACGCCACGCACTTTGTCGTCGGCCAGATCAAGCATTATCTCAGAGACAAAGGCAAGATCATAAAAGAACCTGCATGGCTGCAGGAACTCAACCAGAGGATGACCCGCGCCATAGAAGCACTTCATCAACAGCATGGCAGGCAGCCTACTGAAAAAGAGATCGCCGAGATGATGCAGATGCCGGAGAGCACGGTGTGCGAGATGCTCACCACACGCGAGGTGTTTAAGGTCAGCTCGTTGGACGGTGATAAGGACGAGGGCACAGGGCCGCGTGAGAGTGAGAAAATCTCAGACCAGAAACTTGTCACATTCCAGCTTCCGCTGGAGGACAAGATTGTGCTTGAGGCCGCGCTGGACCGCCTTAAGGATATAGAACAGCAAGTGATCGCTGATCATTTCTACAAGGGTCTCAACCAGACCGAGATCGCAAAGAAGCTGGATATAAGCTGCAATTATGTATCGCACATTCTGCGCAATGGCACTAAGAAGCTTCGAAAGATCCTGGCCACGGATGAGATCCGCGATGCACAGATGCAGCGGACCTTGTTCTCAAAGCGGATCAACGCCGGCGAGAACGATTCCGAGCAGTTAACCGTGATGGACAGCGCCACGGGGGTCTATAACCGGCAGTATTTCATGGAGAGGTTGGACGAGGAGATCAGCCGGTCATATCGAGGCAATCATAAGTTGTCGATACTGCTGATGGACGTGCAGGTCCCGGAGGAGACGGACAAGTTTGTTCGCATGCTCCGAATGGATGATGTGCTCTACAGCGTGGCGCAATCGGTCCGTGATCACGTGAGGAAGATGGACTTGGTGGCAAGGTTCGGCCCGACATCATTCGCGCTGATCCTGCCGCATACCGCAGCCAACGCCAAGCATGTTGCGGACAGGTTATCTGCAATCACGAATTCGATTGATCTTACATCGGGTCGAAAGACAGTAAAGATCAGCGCCAAAGCCGTGATCGGCATAGCGAAATATCCTGCGGACGCATTCACCAGCAAAGATATGCTGCAAAAAGCCGCGGAAGATATGGGTATCTCACTGGAGACCCTCGCAGGTGAGGGCACAGACGAGATGAAGAGAGCTGCATAACAGCCAAATCGAACAGAGGTAGAACAGGAGAGTTGCCGCCCGGGAGACGTAATGTCCTCCGGGCGACGCTGTAATTATGGGTAAACGATCAGACTACTTCGGGAACTGCCGACTCTTCGGCGGTTTGAGGGGTGGTGCCGTCCAGGTTGTCGTCCCATAAATATCGCTTAGTTTCAGCCACCACTACGCCGCTTAGGAGAAGCAGCGCCAGCAGGTTGGGAAGAGCCATCAGTGCGTTAGCCGCATCAGCAAAGTTCCACACAACCGGGAGCGATGTTACCGAGCCGATCATCACCGCCAAAACCCACAGCCATCTGTAAGGCTTGATAGCCCTCTTGCCGAATAGATACTCCACAGCTTTTTCGCCGTAGTACGACCAGCCCAGGACAGTCGAAAACACAAAGGTGAACAATCCCACCGCAAGTACCACCGGCCCAACAGTGGGAATATGTTCGAACGCGGCCTTGGTGAGAGCCGCACCCTGCAAGCCGCTTTTCCAAACTCCAGTGTTCACCAGCACAAGACCGGTCATTGCACATACAACCACCGTATCCCAGAACGTACCAGTAGAAGAAACAAGGGCCTGCCTTACGGGGTTGCAGGTTTTAGCGGCAGCGGCTACAATCGGCGCCGAGCCTAAGCCGGACTCGTTAGAGAATAACCCACGGGCGATACCGTATCTGGCAGCAGTCATAATAGCTGCACCGGCGGCCCCACCCGCAACGGCTTTGCCCGTAAACGCAGCCTTGACGATAAGTGCCAACGTGCCCGGCAGGTCAGCGGCACCCTTGCATAAGATAAACAAGCAGCCTGCTATATAGAAGATCGCCATAAAAGGCACAAGCCCCTCGCACACCCTCGCGATTGACTTGATTCCACCGAGGATAACTACTGCAGTGAGGACCGTCATGACCAAGCCGGATACCCAGGGCGAAATATGGCCGACTTCGTGAGCCATAGTGGCGATGGAGTTTGCCTGAACTGTGTTGCCTATGCCAAACGCGGCTATCGCTGTAAACACAGCAAAGGCCACCCCAGCCCACTTCATTCGCAACCCACGTTCCAGGGCATACATCGGCCCACCCAGCATGGTGCCGTCAGAGGTCTTCACCCGATACTTTACCGCGAGGACTGCCTCTGCGTATTTCGTCGCAATCCCGAAAACACCGGTGAGCCAGCACCACAACACCGCCCCCGGCCCTCCAAGTGCAACCGCCGTAGCAACACCAACTATATTTCCTGTGCCGATAGTCGCGGCCAGCGCGGTAGTCAACGCGCCGAACTGGCTGACGTCTCCCTCGCCTTCCTTTTTGCGACTGAAAGAAAGCTTGATTGCGAGTGGGATATACCGCTGAATGATCTTCAGCCGGAATGTGAGGTAGAGGTGGGTCCCGAACAGTATGACCAGCATAGGTGGGCCCCAAAGATATCCGTTAAGCCAGGTAAAAAATTTCTCTATTGCATCCATATTAATCCCTTATCCGTCCGAGTACGGATGCCTCCCTATCATGCCCAGATTAATGCATTCCGCCAGGTGGAGGACCCTGCTGCCGAGGTGGGCGGCGCATTATGAAAACAATTGGGAGCAGCACGATCATCGCTACGCCCAGCATCCAGAAGCAGTCGATGAATGACATAGCGCTGGCCTGGCGCAGGACCGTGGAGTATGTAAGTCCGAGGGCTTCAGCCTGCGCGTTCCAATAGGTCTGGCCCCCAACGATCAATGCATTCATTAACTGCTTCATGTGCTGTACGGAGATAGGGTTGTAAATTGACACATGCTCCACCAGCCTGGCTTGATGGAACTGCGCGCGGCGCGCGAGAGTTGTGGTAACCCAGGCGATCCCTACACTGCCGCCGATGTTTCTCATCAGGTTAAAAATGCCTGTGCCTGTGCCCATTTGAGACCTGGGCATGAAAGCGAAGCTCACTGTGGACAGCGGCACAAACAAGAATGCCAACCCGACCCCCATAACCACACGCGGAATTACCACTTCCCAGAATCCAATCTGCAGGTTATAGCGTGACATCATGAACATCGAGAACGACAGTGTCACCAGCCCAATTACTGTCAGGTAACGGGCATCCCGTCTACCGACAAGATACCCCACAATCGGCATACAAATCAATGTGCCGACACCTCCGGGCGACATCGCAAGCCCGCTCTGCGTGGCAGAGTAACCGAGCAGGTTTTGCATGAACACCGGCAATAACACCATGCTCCCGTAAAGTGCTATGCCCAGAGTGAATATCAGCGTCACGCCAGGGGCGAAGTTGCGGACTCGGAGTATGCTGAGATCAATAATCGGATGCTCCGTATGTCTCTCCCACAGCACCAGTGCAATCAGGGCCACAACAGAGATGATGCTCATCTGAACTATCCACGAAGTCTGGAACCAGTCATTGCGCTCACCATTGTCCAACACGATCTGCAGGGCTCCGATGCCGAGAGCCAGCAATCCGAGGCCGGTATAGTCGATTTTCGTCACTCCCCGACGCAGGTAAGGAGGATCCACCACGAATATCTGCGTCATAATCAGCGACAGGATGCCAACGGGCAAGTTAATGTAGAATATCCACCGCCAACTGTAGTTGTCCGTGATCCATCCACCCAGCGTGGGACCAATAATGGGCGCAAATACTACGCCGATACCGAATATAGCCATTCCCATTCCACGTTTGTGCAGCGGGAAACTCTCCAGAAGTATTGCCTGCGCGATCGGCTGCAGCGCACCCCCACCCAATCCCTGAAGCACTCTGAAAAAAACCAGAAGGGGAAGTGTCGGCGCTAACCCGCACATTACTGACGACACAACAAACGCAGCGACGCAGAACATATAAAACCGCTTGCGCCCGAACAGCATGCTGAACCAGCCGGTAGCCGGCAGCACGATTGCATTGGAGACAAGATAGGAGGTCAGCACCCACGTGCTCTCGTCGATGCTTGCGGAAAGGTTTCCGGCGATGTGCGGGAGGGAGACGTTCACAACCGTACTGTCCAGCACTTCCATAAATGTGGACAACATAACCGCAACCGCTATTATTCCAGGGCTCCCTACCGGGGACCACCCTTCTTGATGTAGTTCCTGCTCGTTATCAGCCAATGGTGATCCTCAGGGAATTATATCAGCGCGCATACACGGTTGCAGTCACATTTTGCCCAAGACGAAGGACTACGCCTCTGGGGATGCGTTGCACAAAGGTGATCTTTACGGGGATCCTCTGCACAACCTTCACAAAGTTGCCGGTGGCGTTCTCGGGCGGAAGCAGGCTGAACCTGGCCCCCGTGGCAGCCCCTATGCTCTGCACTCTGCCGCGCAACCTGAGCCCGGGGTAAGAGTCTACTTCTATAATGGCGAGCTGGCCTGGGTGCATCCTGCCGGTCTGGGTCTCTTTATAATTAGCCACGACCCATGTCTGCGACAGCGGAACGATGGACATCAGCGCCTGCCCCGGCTGCACAAACTGGCCCGGCTCTACACTCTTCTGGCTCACAACTCCGGTAACCGGCGCATTTATATTGGTGTAGGAATACTGAAGCCTGGCGGACTTCACATCAGCCAAGGCTTGCTTGACCTTGGCTATCGCAGATCGGGCCTGTGCTTCGGCTGACGATATCTGCTGAGGCGCTGTTGATGCGCCTGCCTGCGCCGCTTCGGCTTGTCTGAGTTGAGCCAGAGACTGTGCCTGGGCAGCTCTCGCTGCATTCACGCCCGCCAACGCCTGATTTGTCGCATTAACCGCCGCCGATAACCTGGCATTCGCCTGCCGCAGATTGCCCTGTGCACCTGACACGCCCGATCTTGCCTGAGTAACGGATGCCCTTGCTGCATCAACTTTATCTCGCGCAGCCGCAAGATTGGCCTGAGCAGTAGTATTGGCAGCCTCGGCTATTTCAAACTGCTGCCTGGATACCGCCCCACCATGGAATAATTCCCGATTCCGTGCAAGATCTTTTGAAGTGCGTTCAGCTTGAGCTGCTGCAGAGGTAACGTCTGCTTGCGAGCTACGAAGTGTGGCCCGTGCTGAAGTTACCTGCGCAGTTGCAGTTTCCACCGCGCTTCTGGCGTTTTCCACAGCACCCTGTGCAGCCACAACCCCGGCCTGCGCCGCTCTATACTGAGCCACTGCCGATGCGATCTGGCTGCCCGACGCTGCAATACCTGCCTGAGCAATGCCCACCACCGCGCCGGCTTGTAATTCCGATGCTGGAGCTGTGCGCGAAACAAGAGCCACCTGCTGTCTGGCGGCGGCGGCTTGCGCGCTTTGTGACGCCAGAGCTGCTTCCTGCTGCCGCAACTTGGCGGCAAGGTCACGACGGTCGAGCAGCACCAGTGGATGCCCCGCATTCACAAGCTGGTTATCATCTACATATATATTATGTACATAGCCATTTACCCGGGGATTTATAGGCACGAGATGCCCTTGAACCTGAGCATCATCAGTAGAAATGCGGCCACGTGTAAGCAGCCAGTAGACTATTCCGGCTACCAGTAATATAGCTATCGCAATAGCGGCGATAATGATCCGCCGGCGAATTGCGTTATTCGGAACAAGTTGCTCCTGTGGCTGATCGTTCACGTCTTTCTGCTACCTCCGGTAAATCCAAGTATAGCGAGAGCTTGTATACTCGTCAATGAGCATGATTCTACCCCCGAAGGTCCCGGATTTGCATTGAAACCATCAAACAGGTTAAAATAGCGGGAGCGCACCGTCGCGCTTGAGCATTGCTGCTTATGTGAGTCGGCGACACTCGTCGGCTCGTGATCCACAGTTCAGACTACACCTGCATCGTTTATGAAGTGCGCTTGCGACAGGTCGCCACTTGTGTGAGCGCGATCTAATCACGAATGACGCGGGTACAAGGGTGAGTTGCATTGAAGATCTGCTGCTGTATTAAACAGGTGCCGGGCACCACTGAAGTTAAGATCAACCCGGAAACCAACACATTGGTCCGCGAAGGGGTAGAGACTCAGATTAATCCGTTCGACCTCTACGCGCTTGAAGAAGCTGTACGCACCAAGGAGCGAATGACTGCCGCGGGCGACCCGTCCACGGTGACCGTTATCACAATGGGTCCGCCGCAGGCCGAGGACGCACTTCGCGAGGCGATCTCCCTGGGCGCGGACGACTCCATACTCCTTTCCGACAGAGCTTTCGCCGGATCGGACACGTGGTGCACGTCTTACGTGCTCGCGATGGCGCTTACCAAGATCCAACCCGATCTCGCATTCTGCGGTATGCAGGCGATTGACGGCGACACGGG
Organism: bacterium; assembly: GCA_021373255.1. Taxonomy (GTDB): domain Bacteria; phylum Armatimonadota; class UBA5829; order UBA5829; family UBA5829; genus UBA5829. Next base: position 9,281 of record JAJFTD010000163.1, on the reverse strand, counting down.
CCAGGTCGGCCCTGGAATTGCTATCCATATGAGCCAGGCCCAGGTTGCTTATGTGGCTGAGATCAAGGAGATCGATTCCAAGAAAGCTACTGTGAAGCGCCTGATAGAAGATGGTTATGAAGTGTGCGAGATCAAGCTACCGGCGGTTATGACTGTCGTTAAGGAGATCAACGAGCCCCGAACGCCGTCACTCAGGGGCAAGATGGCCGCAAAGAAAGCCGAGATCACCAAGTGGGGCGCTGCTGATATTGATGCGCCCGCTGAAAAATGTGGTTTGATGGGTTCGCCTACTCAGGTTGTAAGAATTATGACCCCGCCGTGCAGAGGCGGTGGCGACACATACGAAGGCGAGGGCCCTGAGCTTGCCGACAAGCTCTACGATGTATTGAAAAGTATGGAGGTGGTATAAGATGTCCATAAGAGTTGATGCGTCCAAGTGTAACGGCTGCTCGCTCTGCACAAAGAGCTGCGGAACCAACGCAATCGAGGTGAAGGACAAGCTGGCCACCATTACGCTGGAGAGCTGCACTATGTGCGGGGCCTGCGTGGCCACGTGCCGGTTCAAGGCAATCTCCATCGATATCGAGAAGCAGGCTACCGAGGATTTGAGCCAGTATAAGGGCGTGTGGGTATTCGGCGAACAGCGCGACGGTAAGGTTGCGCCGGTGGTGTTTGAGTTGATCAATGTGGGCCGCGACCTGGCCGACGCTCGCAAGTGCGATCTCGCCGTGGTTATCCTGGGCCACAATATCTCCGACGCCGTCGAAGAGCTGGCCTCCTATCCCCTAGATAAGGTATATGTATATGAAGCGCCGGAGCTTGAGAATTACGATGCCGAGCGCTATTGCCGCGTGCTCACCGATGTGACCCGCGAGCTCAAGCCGGAAATTTTCCTGGCTGGCGCTACGACCACCGGCCGCAGCTTCATGTCCGGTGTCGCCATCAGCCTTTACACAGGTCTTACTGCGGACTGCACCGGTCTGGAAATCGGTGAGGATGGTCTTCTCCACCAGACCCGCCCAGCTTATGGCGGCAATATTATGGCGACCATTCTCTGCCCCTATACCCGCCCGCAGATGGCTACCGTGCGGCACAAAGTGTTCCGCATGAGCTGCAAGCGTGCTGAGGGTAAGGCTGAGATAGTAAACCTCACACCTAAGCCGGCGTTATTCAGCAGCCGCAGCAAGGTATTGGAGTTCATCGAGGACGTTACCGAGAAGGTCAACCTTGTGGACGCCGATATCATCATTTCCGGCGGACGCGGCCTGGGTGGCCCTGAGAACTTCTCGATCCTGCGCGAACTTGCCGAAGAGATCGGCGCTGCCGTGGGCTCAAGCCGCGCGGCTGTAGATGCAGGATGGATCAGCTACGCTCACCAGGTCGGCCAGACCGGCAAGACCGTTTGCCCCAAGCTCTATATTGCTTGCGGAATCAGCGGCGCAGTGCAGCACCAGGTGGGTATGAAGAGCTCAGACACGATCATCGCGATCAACAAAGACCCCAACGCTCCTATCTTCCAGATAGCCGACTTCGGCTTCGTGGGTGACGCGTTGGAAATCCTGCCGATGCTCACTAAGAAGATCAAGGCCATGCGAGGAGCACCGTCGACCTGCCCCGTGTAGGGTGATGGCCCGATAGCTAGATAGTTATAGGCCGGAGTGCGGGAGTGCTCCGGCTTGTGCTTAACACAGATGGAGGTAGGTATGAAGCCTGACGCAAGTTTATTAAACGAACTGGTGAATAGGATACTTGCCGTAACTACCCCCACACGAATCATCCTGTTCGGATCTGCTGCAAGGGGCGAAATGAACCCCAACAGCGATCTGGATATACTCGTCATAATTCCCTCAGAAGAAGACTGCAAACAAACCTCTAAGATAATATACAAAAACCTGATCGGTTTTGCTTTGGCTGTGGACGTAATTGTCGCGACAGAAGATGATGTACACCAATACGGAGATAGCGCAGGTCTGATATATCGTCCGGCGTTGTTGGAGGGAAGGAACCTTTATGCCGCTTGATCCGTTTAGGGCCGGAAGTACACAGGATTGGTTACGCCACGCAAAGAGTGACTTGGCGCTTGCACAGCAACCTCTTGCTCCTGAAGTATTATACGAAGCATTATGTTTTCATGCACAGCAAACTGCCGAAAAAGCTCTCAAGGCAGTATTGGTACACAATGGTGGCGATTTTCCCCTCACCCACAGCATAGCCAGGTTGATAACAGTCATACAAGAACAAAGCATTGAATGGCCTAAAGAGCTTGATGATGCAGCCAGCCTAACCCAGTATGCAGTACAGCTTCGCTATCCTGGATCACACGCGGAGGCAACAGAGGCTGATTACCGTGAAGCAGTGGAGATTGCGGCCAAGATACTGGCGTGGGCAGAGGAACGAGTCAGCAGATAGCAGGGGCTGTATCTTTCATCTCCTGTGTCCACTGGACCTTTGCGAACCTTCTGTCAGACTCCCGGCACGCTTTTCGGTTGTATGCTCGTAATTTGACATGGTCGCCTTTTGGTGGCTATAATTACGAGGTCTAATGGGATGATTATGCCTGAAGCGCAAGCAATTCAGCAGTCCAGCTCTACCCGCTCTCTGGATATGGATATTCAGTATGTGAAGGGGGTGGGTCCGCGCCTGGCAGGCACGCTGGGAAAGCTGGACATTTTTAGTGTACGAGACCTCTTATACCATTTTCCGCGGCGCCACGAGGACCGCACCCGGTTTGCTAAGGTCTCGAGCCTTGCGCATGGTGAAACAGCGACCATCCTCGGCACGGTGCTGACGGCGGACAATGTCCAGACCAGGGGCAGACTTGTGCTGACGAAGGTTGCGGTGGACGACGGCTCTGGAGTGGTGGCGCTCACGTGGTTTAACCAGAAGTGGCGTAAGGATCAGTTCCTTAAGCTCAAGGGCCGCGAGATTATAGCTTATGGGACCATCGCGGCTGGGCGCTGGGGTGTTGAGATAGCCAACCCGGAGTGGGAGCCCTACAGCGAGAATGCCGATCCGCTTTCCAGCGGGCGAGTGGTTCCGGTGTATCCGCTCACCGAGGGGTTGTTTCAAAGCCAGGTCAGGAAAGTCATCGCCGGGGTTGTGGACGCCTATGCGCCGTTGGTTGGCGAGGTGTTGCCGGAAGATGTGCGTAACAGGCTGGACCTGATGGATATTGGGCAGGCGTTGCACAATATTCACTTCCCCGAAAGCGAAGTGGCGCTGCAGGCGGCGAGAAAGAGGCTGGTTTTTGAGGAGTTGTTCCTCTTGCAGCTTGCTTTGGCATTGCGAAAGCGTGGGATGGAGGCACCTGGCAACGGGATAACATTCACTATTCCCGATAATTTCGCCGATGAGCTCCGGCAGGTGCTGCCGTTTGAACTTACGGGCGCGCAGAAGCGTGTGATTAAAGAGATTGCGGCCGACATGGCGCGGCCGACGTGTATGAACCGGCTTTTGCAGGGTGACGTCGGTTCCGGCAAGACCGCTGTGGCGCTGGCGGCTATGCTGATCGCTGTGCGAAACGGCTACCAGGCTGCTTTGATGGCGCCGACTGAGATTTTGGCTGAACAGCACTACCTGGGCATCAGCAGGATGCTGGAAAACCTTGGGGTGTTGGAGATATCGGTGGATTTGCTCAAGGGAAGCCTGCGGAGTAAGCAGCGGCAGGAAGTTATTGAGCGGATCGCATCGGGGCAAACGAAGATTGCTATTGGCACTCACGCTCTCATTCAAGAGGGCGTCGGATTTCGGAAGTTGGGGCTGGTGATAGTGGACGAGCAGCACAGGTTCGGCGTGCTGCAGAGGGCCGCACTGATGGACAAGGGTTTGACGCCTGATATCCTCGTGATGACAGCCACCCCCATACCCAGAACATTGACATTGACGATATATGGCGATTTGGATGTGTCGATCATAGACGAGCTTCCGCCGGGCCGAAAGCCTATACGCACTCACTGGAAGCAGGTGGGCGAGCGGAAGAAAGTCTATAAGGCGCTACGGACTCTCATCGACCAGGGCAGGCAGGCTTATGTGGTCTGCCCGTTGATCGAAGAAAGCGAAAAGCTGCAGGTACGCGCGGCATCGGAGCTTGCGGAGTTCCTACAGGCGGAGATGTTCCCGGACCTCAAGATCGGCTTGCTGCACGGTCAGATGAAGACCGACGAGAAGGACGCAATTATGAAATCCTTCCGCGCAGGCGAGATACACATACTGGTTTCCACTACGGTTATAGAGGTTGGTGTGGACGTGGCCAATGCGACTTGCATGGTGATCGAGGATGCGGACAGGTTCGGGTTGGCGCAGTTACATCAGCTCAGAGGACGAGTTGGCCGCGGTGACGAGCAGAGCTTCTGCGTGATGATCTGCGAGGGCAACTCCCAGGACAGCATTAAGCGAATGCAGGTAATGTCCTCCACCAATGACGGTTTCGCAATCGCCGAGGAAGATTTAAAATTGCGCGGTCCAGGTGAATTCTACGGCACCCGGCAAAGCGGCGTGCCGGGGTTTAAGATCGCTGATATATTCAATGATATTCCGATTCTTGAGCTTGCCCGGGAAGAGGCATTCGCCCTTGTTGAAAAGGACCCGAATCTCAAAGCTCCCGCATTCAAGGCACTGCGAAGCGACTTGCTGAAAAAGTATGAGGCGTTTCAGTTGGCGGTAGTTAGTTAAATGAAAGCAATTTATCCCGGCAGTTTTGACCCGGTGACTAGTGGTCACTTGGACATAATCGAGAGAGCGGCGAGTGTTTTTGACGAGCTCGTTGTGGCTGTTGCCATCAACCGGAGGAAGACGCCGCTGTTTTCTGTGCCGGAACGCATGCAATTTTTACGAGAAGCATGTGGACACTTGAGCAATGTTACTGTAGACTATTTTCATGGGTTAACTGTGGATTACGCTGAAACACAGGGAGCCCGGGTGGTAATAAAGGGACTTCGAGCGATATCAGACTTTGAATCGGAGTTCCAACAAGCGCTTATGAACAAGCGCTTGAACAATAATGTTGAAACACTCTTCATGATGACCAGTCCTGAGCATTTGTTCCTTAGCTCGAGCCTTGTAAAAGAGGTGGTGGAGCTCGGAGCGCCGCTGGAGGGGTTGGTCCCTGAAGTGATAAAAGAACGGGTTTTGCAAAGACTTAAAGAGAGGGCAGGAGGCTAAAGGCTAATGAGTCAGGAGCAAATAGTAATGCATAGACCTTCATTTCTGAGTGCTGGAAGCAATCAGGAAGATATACTTAAATTGCTGGATAGCCTCGAAGATCTGGCTGAGAGTACTCAGTCTTTCTTCGGTAAAGCGTGGGGACTTGATCTTGAAGAGTTCCACATGCTGATAAACAAAGTCAGGGCCTCTCTGCCTGATGAAGTAAGACGGGCTAGCCGTGTAGCAAATGATAGCGACAAGATCGTAATGGCCGCAAAAGAAGAGGCCGAGCTGATCAAAGAGCAGGCTATTGAGGAATCTAACCGGGTGATGGAAGAAGCCCGGCAGATGGCCTCCAAGCTGGTGGACACGAGCGAGATCAACCGAATGGCGAAGTCTCAGGCGCAGGAAATTATGATTAACGCCGAGAACGCCGCACGGGACATCCGCCGAGGGGCCGACGAGTATGCTCGTGAGGTCCTTGCCGCGATCGAGACCCACCTGGCCAAGGTGATGGGCACCATACAGAAGGGCCGCGAGAAGCTGGACACCCGGATCAGCGCTCAGCAGATTTCCGAACCTATCATCCCCGCAGGGCGCGGAATTAGGCGATAAGTTCGTAAGTTAGGTCGAAAGGTCAAAAGGTCGCAAAGCCAAGAAGCAGAGCCAATGCTGACAGGAATGGATGAGCTATTCATCTTAACTAGAGCATTATGGTCATACTTTTTGACTTTCACACTTTTTGACCTTTGACCGTGTACAGTGGAGTTAAGATATGCCAAACGTAATGGAAACTGTCTATTCAAGAGCCAGAGAAGCTAAGAAGCGTATCGTGCTGCCGGAAGCCGAGGACGTAAGAACAGTGGTAGCCGCGCAGAAGATAGTCGAGCAAGGCTTGGCGGAAGTCATCCTGGTGAACCCCGAAGATAAGATCGCTGCTGCGGTTGAGAAGTCGGGCGCGGACGTGTCCGGATGCACAATTGTTGATCCAGTAAAGTCGCCGGATTTTGAGCAGTATGTGCAGCAGTTCTACGAACTTCGCAAGCACAAGGGCGTAACCGAAGAGAAAGCCAGAAAGATTGTCGCGGACCCGCTGCACTTCGGATGCATGATGGTCTTCAATGACAAGGCTGATGGACAGGTCTCTGGGGCTACCCACTCTACCGCGGATACTGTGAGGCCCGCTCTCCAGATACTCAGGACCGCACCGGATTGCAAGTTGGTTTCCAGCTTCTTTGTTATGATTGTGCCGGACTGCGAATACGGTGAGAACGGAACGTTTATCTTCTCAGACTGTGGTCTGGTCATCAATCCAGCGGCAGATGAGCTTGCCGAGATTGCTCTTCAGAGCGCAAAGACGATGAAGAACCTGCTTGGCTTCGAGCCGAAAGTTGCAATGCTTTCATTCTCGACCAAAGGAAGTGCATCTGATCCCCTCGTCGACAAAGTCGTGGAAGCGACCAAGATAGCGAAGGAGCGGAACCCTGATCTTATGCTTGATGGCGAGCTCCAGGCAGACTCTGCTCTAGTCGATTGGATCGGCCAGAAGAAGGCTCCGGGCAGCAGCGTTGCGGGTAAAGCGAACGTTCTCATCTTCCCTGACCTTAACACCGGCAACATCTGCTATAAGATGACCGAGCGGCTTGCCAAGGCCGAGGCTTACGGGCCGGTGCTGCAGGGTCTCAGAAAGCCTGTGAATGATCTCTCACGCGGCTGCAATGCCGACGATATAGTTAATGTGGCTGCCATCACAGCAGTTCAAGCCATACAATAATAATTAGGAATTGAGAATGAAGAATTAAGAATTGGGATGGGCTTTTACCTAACTCTTAATTCTTAACTCTTCATTCATAACTAAATAGACTGGTGTAATAAATGAAAATCTTGGTCCTTAACAGTGGGTCCAGCTCACTGAAATATCAGTTGATCGATTCCGAAAGCGAAGAAGTGCTTGCAAAGGGCCTTGCTGAGCGTATTGGAGCGGCAGGTGGCGGCGGTAAGATTAAGCATGAGTGCGTGGCCAACGGTAAGGCTGAATTGGATGTCGATATGGCCGATCATGCCGAAGCTATTGACCATGTATTTGCTATGCTCAAAGACCCCGAAGTCGGTGCTGTGAAGAGCATGGACGAGATCTCTGCTGTAGGCCACAGGGTTCTGCACGGCGGTGAAAAATTCGTCCAGCCGACTCTGGTTAACGAAGAAGTAGTACGTGAGGTCGAGAAACTTAGCGATCTTGGCCCGCTTCACAACCCTGCAAACGCTAAAGGTATTCGCGCTTGCATGAAGCTGATGCCGAATGTACCGCAGGTGGCTGTTTTCGATACGGCATTTCATGCGACCATGCCTGATTACGCATACACCTACGCGTTACCTTATAAGTATTATACGGACTACGGCATTAGGCGCTATGGTTTCCATGGCACCTCGCACAGGTTTGTCACCAGCCAGGCGCTCAAGATGCTCAAATCGATGAACGTTGACCCGGCGGCATCTCGTATTATAACATGTCACTTGGGTAACGGTTCCAGTATGGCTGCTGTGGTCGGTGGTAAAGTGATGGACACCTCGATGGGCGTCACTCCTGCTGAAGGTCTTATGATGGGAACTCGCTGCGGAGACATCGACCCTGCAATCCTTACCTATCTCGGCAAAAAACTCAATGCTACACCCGAAGATCTCGACGATTTGATCAACAAAAAAAGTGGTCTTTTAGGAGTCTCCGGGGTATCAAGTGACATGCGCGATGTCGAGAACTCCGCAAACGAAGGCAATAAGCGCTCAAAACTTGCACTTGCTATCTTCTGCTATCGAATACGCAAGTATATCGGTGCATACACAGCAGCGATGGGCGGGCTTGATGCAATTGTCTTCACCGGAGGAATAGGCGAAAACAGCAATACCATTCGCGCCAGAATCTGCGAGGATATGGACTTCTTTGGCATCAAGATCGATGCTGATAAGAATAATAAACTTAGAGGTCCTGCGGATATCAGCGAGGATGGCTCAAAAGTGAGAATACTGCTCATACCGACTAATGAAGAGCGAGTAATTGCCCGCGAAACTGTGCAGGTGGTTACCGGCTCGAATGAGTCGGTATAGTCTGGGGTGAAACCCTATGAAGCTGGATCTCAGTGAGATAGCATTAAACCTGGGTAAGCGGATCAGTTATGAAATAGACGAGCCGCCTATCGAAGACCCCGAGATGGGGATCAGGTGCACGAAGCCGATCACGGGCAAGGTCACGTTTACCAACGCCGGAAGGCACATCGTGATGCGGGGTCGCATAAACACTACGATCGAAGTTGAGTGCGCGAGGTGCCTGGGGCCATATCTTATTGAGTTAAAAGACTTGCCCTTGGAAGAAGAGTTACCCCTAGTGGGACATGTGCCTGAGATAATCGAGGATGAAGAGGTTCTGGAAGATGAGAATGAGCCGCTGTTTGTGGAAAACATTCTGGACTTCACGGAGCTTCTTCGCCAGACCATCGAGGTGACTGTCCCGATTAAAGCGTTGTGCTCGGAAGAGTGCAAAGGTCTGTGTCCGCATTGCGGAAAGGACCTTAATACAGGGCCGTGTGGATGCCCGCCAGATACGGAAACTACCGCATTTGGCGAGCTTGCATCGCTCCTGAAAGAAGACGAACAACAGTCTGAAGGTTAAAAGCTAAAGAGTCAAAGAATAAGTATTTACGTGTGTATGCCAAACCTATAGAATAGCAGAGTTGCATCGGGAAACCTTTAGTTATGTTGTATCGGGAAACCCTTTTCCCGATACTCCCGCTGCAGACGAAGGGGTTTCGGGACGAGGCGTCCCGAAACAACCTCACTGGGAGCAGCCGTATTTACAAACTTTTTGACCTTGTGACTTTATGACTTTCCGACCTAAGAAGGAGACATAAATGCCTTTACCGAAAAGACGACATTCTAATCAAAGGACGCGTCTGCGCAGGACTCACTATAAGTTGAACGTTCCGACTGTGTCGGAGTGCCCGCGCTGCCACGCGCCTGCGCAGCCGCATCATGCCTGCCCGTCGTGCGGCTACTACAATGGTCGGCTGGTTCTGCAGATCAAAGAGAAGAAGAGCGGGGAGTAACATTGCTCGCTGACGGTATAGCAGGATGATAATAGCCGTCGA
>JAJFTD010000139.1 GCA_021373255.1 bacterium | reverse complement strand
CCATCAGAATCAACGTCGGTCACATTGGTTGCTACGATGATCTGTTTCTTCCACTCGATGTTATTAGCCTCGTGGAACCAGGTTGTACCATCTTTACTCATGTCGTAGTAGAGATCGTAGTTGCCATTGGTAGATGGAGCTACAATGTTTACAGTGAAGGTTACAGTCTGTCCGGGGGCAACTGATGTGCCGATCGGGAGCTGGAACCTGCCGTGTGCGTCGTAGTTGGAGTTGGCAACAGCCGCTCCTGAGTTGACAATGGCGTAAGCCAGGCCGTAGGAACCAGAGGTGGTCCAGGTATCCCAGCCGTCATTACGAACAGTTACGGTAACTGGATATGTCTGGCCTTTTGCCATGATACGAGGGATTGTGTCGCCTACCCATGTGGCTCGATAATCGTTACTGCCTCCAAGGTAATAGCGAAGCAGATAGTAGAAGCTATACGCATCAAGGAACTGATGATTATTTGTAGTTCCCCAATAATCTCTCAGATTCTTCATCTCTGTTGGCGTCCAGAGGCATGTCTCATACGAGGCGAAGTGCACACCAGTTGCATAGTCTATGACATCGGTTCCATAGCCACCGAAGTCACCGCCATTACGGCTGCACGGAACATTGTTCAGCAGTTGCTGACTGCAAGTAGATCCAATACCATCGCCACTGAAAGGCGTATAAATCGGTAGATCACTCGAGCTGTAACCAGTCCAGTTCAACCAACCAATTATCGACTGGTCGAGCATTCTGAAGTAGTTCCGGCAGTGAGCCTGCCATACAGGCTCGATTGCGGTGGAGAGATTTTGCGGGAAGACATAACCTGCTCCAGCATCCCAACTGATAAAGAAGTCTTTGTCAGTCTTGTTGCGATAGAAGTAGTCAAATGCAACCGAAGCCCTGTCTACCAGGTTGGGGTCTAGTCCCCAGTTGCAATAGACTGTTCCTCTTGCAGAATCTTCCCATATAGGGCTGTTAGTATGCTGGCTATCCCAGCCAAGCTGATTTAGAATCCAAGCAGGTCCATCGTAATCGCCCATTCCCATCATGACATAGTTGCCGTTAGGAACGGTTCCGCTTGGTGTGATTAGGCCACGAGTGACCATATTGTCGTATGTCGGAGCAGGATTATTAACGTAGCGACGTTCCATCACCTCAGGCTTGAGTGCATGATAGAACGACGAATTGCAGACCCACATCGGCATAGGAGCGGTTGCTTCTACATAGGCATTGTACGTGGTGTTCAATGTAATAAATTCACATTCAGTTGCTGATGCGCTGTGGCTTCCTCCGGAGCTGCCGGAATTGGTATATTTGCAATCCCAGCGAGGGAATCCACAGAATTCGATCATCTTATTGCCACCTGTCTGAGCATTGCATGCCGACAAGATAGCAATATATGTGTTTCGATCTGTTCCAACAGGTTGGCTACGGTCATCTACTGGCGTTTCACCACCCCATGGCGAAAGATCGAAGCAGAAGCCTTTCTTACTGATTGCATAATCCAAATTGGCAAGCTGAGAAACCTGAGCCACGTTGTTGTTTATCAGGCCATACTCATCCAGTGTGTAAGACAAGACCGTGGGGTCGCACTTTCCGGTGTCAAGATAGTTCACCTTGGCCCAGATGTATGCATCACACTTTTTGCTGCCGGTTGAGGCAACACCGTTGGTTCCCCAGATGGTCCCCGTGCCGGTGAACTTGCCACTCAGGTCGATGAGCACAGGCAGGCCCTTTGTAACTGTTAGGAAGTTATACATAGAGCCAGCAGATGTGTCTTTTCGCACTGCAATGGCATTCTCGCAGGCGGCAGCGGTTGTTGCTGCAAGGCTAGTAGAAAGGACGCCGGTGCTGTCATCGTAGACGATGACGCCTCTGATGATGGATCTGAATCTGTCTACAAGATCCCCAACGCTCCTCATTGTCTCTACAGGCCAACCCTCGCAGAGTCCCCCTGGCTCAGTAAGTCGAGCCAGCCATATGTTATCGTCGGCTCCAAAATGTTGTCCACTAGATCCGATATACTCAGGGTAACGAACAAACACTCTTGGAGCTTCTCGGTTAGCTAAGCCTTGTACACATATAACAGTGTGCTCTATATCATACAGTTCCTTGCTTGGATGCCCCCAGGCAAGAGTTGTAAAGTCTGCATAGTAGATTCTGGGAGTTGACTGTGCCACAGTCGTAGACGATGGCGTTACGTTGAGGTTGTCCCAGTAAACTATGTTATCCTTGTCGCAGAACAGCCCCATGTAACCGCCATCAGTCCTCTGAGAATCAATGACATCCATTACTTTATTGCCATCGACCCAAACAGTATGGCGATCTCCAGATGCACGTAACCTTAGGGTGACACCATTTCCCCACAAATAACTCGTCTGGATAGCAGCTGATCCTATCTTGGTGCCATTATACTGGAGTTCGATTGTGGCATTGCCGTCACCATCGGTATATGGACAATTCAGGAAGTAACCCTGGTTGTATGTACCCACCGAAGTCTGACGATAGGCAATGCCTGCCCATAATGAGTTAAGCTGATTTGTATCCCATACCATATCAACTGACACATCGAAGTCTGCTGGAGTGAATCCGCGTCCCAGAGAAGCGCCACATGCGGAAATGCCAGTATCAAAGCGCAGCTTTCCATCACTATTGATCGTTGAATAGGTATTGCCGGTAGTTTTTACCCAAGGGATAGCATTAGCATCTTCAGTGTGACCTAAGTCAGTATTGGCAGCCCTTGTGAAAGTATCGGTGATAGTCCAAGAATTTGACCCATTGGACGTGTCAGGCATTAATGCCACGTCTTTTGTCGTTGTCATGGACACAAATATATCATAATCGGATGGATTAGATGTGGAGTGCCATGTTGCATAACCATTAGCACTTGCAACCAAATTCCACATACCAAAAGGAATTCCACTGAAAGTGTAGACACCACTCGCGTTGGTTGTCGTTGTGAAAGTCTGAGTAGCTGATGTTATCTTCACAGCTGCTTCAGAGACAGGTTGCCCAGTCAGTCCGTTTATCACAGTGCCGGTCAATGTGCTGGGGGTTACATCTACCATCGACACATCGCCAAATTCCAAACTTCCAGTTCCCCGCAATCGGAAAGAAACATTTGCTCTGTATGCTTCGCCAGTGAATCCAGATAAAGGAGCAGCAGTCCAGAGCTGGCTGTACTTAGTCCATGTTGAGGTCAAGTCGTTAATAAGCCATGAATCACCCAGGTAGTGATATGATGAATCCCAGCCAGTTATAGCCTCTCCTAACTGGCTCCCCTCGTCTGACCTGGCTTGGTACGACAAGAGATATGTGTGATTCGCCTGAACAGGTACATATGTATCAGGCACCCAGTATGGCTCCATACCCATATCAAAACCAGTGTCACCAGAGCTTGATGTCCTGGCGATTTTTATAGCTGTGAACCCATTATTAGAGTCAACCACTTGCATACTGCCGCCGGATTCACCACCGCCAAAGAAGCGGAAGCTGTTGGCAGAATAGCTGGTTGTATTCATACCAACAATAAAAGAAGCAAATGTCGGATCAGGATACAGATTTTTGGTCATTGTAGATAAATCGTACAATTGAACACTATCTATGTAAACATCTCCAACATCCCTGGGACGGAAGACTATTGAACAAATCGCTGCATTTGATGGAGCAGTAAAATTAGCTATACAAGCTCCCCACTGTGTTGTCAATGGTATGGCTTTATAATCACTATTATCAACACTATTAGTAATGTGATTGTTGCCAGCATCAAATGTTGGTATTACGAAATCAACATAGTTCCCAGTTGAAGACTTCGCCCAATATACCACGTAATACCGGTGCCCAGGTATAATATCAATCGCACCAGAATTCCGCCATGGGTAGGTCTGTATCGTAACATTATATCCGCTAGTGCCATTGGTTCTGACGAGTTTAATGCATTTCCCATCGCCGCCTTGATCGTTATCAGCGACTTCAACATATCCGCCGTTGCAGTTCATAACCCAGCAACCAGGGAGGTAGGTTGGATTTATAGTTATCTGGGTGCCGACATCAGGAAAACTCGAAAAACTCGGATTTATTACCAGGTTCGTATTTACAGCATACGAACATACTGCCGACGCGGCCATCAGGATACTGCACAAGATGACCATGCAAATCAAATGGTTCTTTGATTTCATCATATTCCAATCTCTCCTTTCAAATGTTATCTACGATAAGTTGCTACTTGCGCTAGATAACCTCCTTTCAGATCCAATACTTGTAATTTGGCAAATATGAGGTTTTCCTGATAACCATTAGGGCTTGTCAAAAAGATCTCGCAGCAAATATTAAAGCATCTGCTGCGGCTAATGCGTCCATCTCAGATTTGCCTATAAACAAAGACAGGTTGTGAATCGTCTGCCTTGCCTCTTTGCACTTTATGTATAGCCATTACTTCCAATTTATTTCGAATAGTGGTTTTAGCAATCCATGGCGTGTTATACACCATCGTATCGTGTAGGAGTTTGCGCATACTTAGTCTTATTCCACAGTGGATCGTAAGACTATCGGAATATACCATGCTCTCTTGCCTTTGTCAACGGCATATTCCAAACTGTTCTGCAGCTTCATCATGAACTAGATAGCCACGCCACCTACAACAACAAACTCAAACACCTGAAGTTTGCTACTAAGATCATTCCTGAATATCGATGCACAAAGAGAATATTATCTTACACAAGAGCATTGTGTCATACTATGCAGGCGTATTGTATAACATTGCATTTTGGACAAAAAAAATGGGAGCACTTCAGGTTACCCTGTGTGCTCCCATCCGGCCACTATGTGCAGATCTTAATCTGCACCGTTGGTCCCAGCAGTTATACTACCAGGACACGTCTGCATTATCTCTTGGAATGATAACAGGAGTTACCACCCCACTTGTCTCCTCGGCGGAGCAGATGCCAGTTACTGTCACATACATCGTGCTGCTGTCGAGAGATTTGCTCACGTTAGAACGGTCCACCTTGACG
>JAJFTD010000136.1 GCA_021373255.1 bacterium | reverse complement strand
GATATCGCCATAGACATCCTCTACATAGACTTCGAGGGCCGCCAGCTAACGGAGATGAAGAAGTGGCAGTTGGAGGGTGAGTTAGTGACTGTACTCAGCGGGCAGTTGAGTATCGATGCACTCCTCCAGAAGTGGGGCAAGAAGATATCCACAAAACCCAGCGTTACGAGCCTGCGGGTATTGGACAATCTTTCGGACCATCAGACAGTGGTTGAAGTGCGCGCAACCGATATTCCAGGCGTCCTGTATTACCTTACACGCAAAATATCCGAGCAAGGCATGAACATTCACAGCGCCCGCGTTGCCACATGGGGCCACGAAGCTCGTGACGCATTCTACCTGACCAATAGCGCCGGTGATCTTTTGGATGACGAGAATATCGAAACGCTAAGAGCGGCACTTTAACCTAACTCACGCTCTTACCGGTGGTAGTGCAGACAAGCCCGCCGTGCTTGACGCCACGGGTGCTGACCAGTGTGTCCGCGATATGCTTTACCTTGGCGCTTGGGCCGCGCAGGATTATGACTTCCAGACAGTTGTGAGGGTCCAGGTGTATATGGGTGCTGCAGAGCACGAAAGAATGATACTGGTGCTGAAGTTCAGCCAGCACATTTGACAGCTCATGCTCGTGGTGTTCAAAGACGATTGTGAGGGTTCCCACGACATCGGCTTCAGGGTCAGACCATTCTTCCTTTACAAGTTCCTGGCGCACGAGATCACGAATAGCCTCAGAGCGCGATTGATACCCACGCTTCTCCACCAGCGTATCAAACCTGCTAAGAAGCTCATTTTCCATTGAAACGCCGAACCGTTCAAGATCAGGCATAAAACCCTCCGTACCACAAATCTACACAATCGTAGCACGGAGGGTTCAATGAGTCAATAGCACTACTCTTCTATATTCAAGCCAATCTGAACTTTTGCGGTCGCAGGGGCGTTATTGATGATTTTTTCTCCACCGTGAAACAGACTGCCGAAAATTGCAGCCGACTTCGTATTTGCCCCGAGTTCGATCTGTCGCTTTCCCTTATCCATAAATTCGCAACCGTTGATTATCAACGATCCGCTTTTCAATTGAATACAAGGAGCCTGCTGGTCAACCGCTCCCCAACCGGCGAAATGCGTGGCTGTGAATGTAACCGTGCCTGTTCCTTCGATGATCGCCTGGTTGTCCGTTTGATTGATCGGCCAGAATCCGCAATTGGTGAACTTCACAGGCCCATTATTGCCAGGGCCTATGATTACCCGAGACATAAACTGGCAGTTAGAGAACTCAACACCAGCATGGCTTTGCAATGCGTCAACTTGCACAGCGGTCTCGCAGAGATCCGAACCGGATTGTGACACCAAAACATTTCCCGGCCCGTTCTCTACTGATATGAATCGGAACCCGATGTGAGGGAAGATTGTGAAACAACCAGAGACATATTCCCAATCAGTTCTACCAAATACAAATGCCTCTAGGTTCTCGTGTATATACTTTTTAAGTGCTTGCCATTTTTCTCCGACAGGCGCATTAGGAAAGCCGGATCTGGTCCATGCGTTTGATTGGAAGTGAACATTCTCGATACGTCCAATATCATAGCATTTGTTGATATATACACCCATCCGAATTGGGCAGCCGTAGACGTTTCGAATGTAGTGCAATTCGTTGGTATATGTACCGAAGTCGATACCCTTATATGGATTGGTCAGAGTAACATCAATAACGCTGCAATTAGTGCCCTTACCTTGGATTGTCCATGGATATGGTTTTACATTTACAGGGTCCTGCTCAGGATAGAAAATCGTCATTCCTTTAATGCAGCTATTGGGGTTAAGGTTGATAAGTGGTGTGCCCTTCTCATCACCGGCAAATCCCGTGGCGAATATGAAACTTCCTTTGCCGAGTGTCGTATTGTGCGGCGCTTGCCAGACTCCCTGCAGAGTTACTCCTTCTGGAATTGTGAGCGATCCCTTGATCAAAAATGTTCCCGATGGCACAATTACCAAGCCGCCCTTAGTACTCATCGCATCGAGCGCCCGCTGGAACGCTGCCGTGTTATCAGTCTTGCTATCTGCCTTTGCTCCGTATGAGATGACACTCACTGAACCTAGTTGTTGTTGCAAGTTAGTTTTGGCATTCGCAGTCGCTGTTAGGATCAGTAAAAGCGCAAGCATCAAAATGCAAAGGCTGTAGTTAGCTCTTCCTATTTGTGCTGTTTGCGTATGCTGCGAGTTGAATAACTTTTCGGCCATTCCTCTACTCCTCGGTAAATAGTATATTTTCGTCCATTCGCGATCTCTTCAAGTCGGCTTTCCGGACTAACATAAGAAGTTCGTTCTTTAGTCAATTATTCCCTTCAAACTCATCTCTGATTCCTATAAGCATTGCAGCCGGCAGGTTGATATTTTTACCTGAAAAATAGAACAGATTATCCGGCAATAAGCGAGCATTCGCTGCGTCCATTCCATATGGGTTAATGGGTCAGGTCGGGCATGGGTTGCATAAGCTGATCCTTTGCTTGTTGGTATAGTTTGTTTCTGTTATAATTTGGTCAACGGGGGCGCGTTTCAGCGCTTTCGTAACGTGTGAGAGAGGTGTACCTTAATGGCGAAGTCACGCAGGACAGCGTGGGCGTTGGTGATGATCATTGCTGGCGTCGTGTTGGCCGGGACGGCCGCTATCGCGGCGGACCAGCAGAACCTCAAGATCGGTATAGTAGACCTGGAGAAAATTTATAATACTGCTCCACGAGTTAAGCAGTATACCGAGTCACTCAATGTATTCAGGCAGGATCTGGCAACAAAGCTGGATATCCGCAGTCAGAACCTGATGCTCAATGAAAATGAGATCAAGGAACTCATTGACCTCAAGCTCAAGCCGAGCGCCACTGACAAGGATAAAACGCGGATTCAGGAGATTGAGGACTTAGAGCGCTCACGAGACGGTGAATACAAGACTCTCCAGAGCACAAAAGAGCCCAACGATCAGCAGAAAGCGCGCCAAAAGGAACTGCAGGATATGCAGCAGAAGTCCAAGGACACCGGCAACGCGCTGGCAAAAGATTACGATGGCCAGCTTCAGAGCAAAATGCAGGAACTGAACGGCAAGGCCGAGACAGATATTCGTGAGGCTATTAACAAGTTTGCGTCATCTAAAGGCTTCCAGATTGTTCTTGCCAAAGAAGCTGTTCTGTTCGGTGGCACAGACATTTCTGACGATGTAATCAAGAACCTTGACCGGAAAGCTCAGTAATACGCCGGAGTAAGTAGTTTTGAAAGTCGCGATATACAGCCTGGCGGGGATTTTAATAGCTGGGATGGCTGCGGGATTAGGGCTATCAAGGCGTTCACCAGCGAGTGTGAAGCATACGGCGCCCGTAAAGCAGGTTGTGTTCGTTGATATTAGCAAACTTGTGAAGATGCACCCGAGTTGGGATGCGCTGTGTTTGATGCAGTCTACATCCAGAAATTCGCAACCTGGCAAGGGTGCGGTTGATATTATGGGTGATGGGCCGGCATGGACGGGTGCAAGTTCGGCGCATGCTGAGAAACCCGGTGATGTGGTATCGCGGGCTTGTCTTGCCGCAGTGGCTGCTGTTGCGGCTGAACAAGCAATGATCCAGTTGGAGTCGCAGCAGAGAGATGCGCTGCAGGCCAGGATGCGTGATAAGCGTGACACTCTGGAGCAAAGCACAAGAGCGGACGCTAAGTTGCGTGAGAAAGAAATTGAGGACGAAGCTACCGCGAATGAACTGGCTATTGCGGAGAAATATTGCGCTGATCGGTTAAATGCGCAGATAAAGCTAATGGCCTTGCAGACGGTATCAGGCACTACGGGTATAGATGATGTTGCGATTGCTGCGAGGTTGAAGCAGGTAAAGGACGATCTGGATCGAATCACCAGCGCCTGCGCGACGCAGACCAGTGAGGCTGCCGCTGCTTCTCGTGCAAGTGCAGAAAAGGTTTGGGCTGATGCGGCGGAGAGAATAGACGCCGCTATGTCCATTTATGAGAGCGGCGAAAACCGAAAGATCGAAAGCGGAGGGTATCTCGCAAGGAATGATATCCTGAGCGAAGTAAAGCACGCAAGCAGTGCGGCTGGAACACCAGTGGCTGTGCCGGTGAGGCAACATCGACGGTCCAGAGGTTCGATGCGTTTGGCTTCAAATAGTAGCGAAGCAACAAGTGTCAGCGGTGAATGGCGTGATAGATGCTCTACTCTACAGGCACGCATAGCAAGTGATGTGGCCCAAGCTGTCAAAAAAATTGCGCGAGAAGAAGGAGTCAGGGTAACCTTCTCTTGCAAAGGGAGTAAAACTCCGGATGCGACGGAGCGCTTTGCCCGGCTGATGCGGGACAGGGCGTGGCGTAGTTGTGGACCCGTTGTATTCGGAAATGATGTCTCTGATGGAAATTAGCACAAGTGGTATTGCCGAACTTGTCGGAGGGATAGTCGAAGGCTGTTCCGAGACAGTTATCTCCGGCGTGGCAAATGTAAACGAAGCAGTGACCGGAGACGTAGTGCTGGCGGAGGATGAGAAGTTTTTCAGCAAGGCGCTGGACTCGGACGCAAGCTGCGTAATTGCAGCGCCGGGGGTTGGTACGGTGAACGGCGATAAGTGCGTGGTTCGTGTCGAGAACCCTGCGGAAACGTTTATTGCTGTTCTTGACTTTTTTGCTGGTGAAGAACTGCTTCCTGATCTCGGAGTAGGGCCGGGTGCGATAGTCGAACCGGATGTGAGTCTGGGACGAGATGTGAGAATTGGCGCGAACTGCCACATCGGCTGGGGCGCGAGCCTGGGCGATGGGTGTGTGTTGTTTCCAAACGTGTGTGTGGGCGAGGGCGTGAGCATTGGAGAGGGCAGCAAGTTATACCCAGGCGTTACGATCTATCGCAGGTGTAGACTTGGAAAACGAGTCGTGTTGCACGCAGGAGTTGTTATTGGGGCTGATGGGTTCGGCTACAGGCCAACCGCAAAGGGGCTTGCCAAATATCCTCACGTTGGAACTGTGGAGATCGGCGATGACGTCGAGATCGGGGCCAACTCGGCTGTAGACCGTGCAAAGACAGGCGCTACGGTTATTGGCAGCGGGACAAAGATCGACAACCTTGTGCATATAGCGCATAACGTTAAAATTGGTTCTCACTGCGTGGTGGTCGCGTTGAGCGGCGTGGCGGGGAGTGTCGAAATAGGCAATGGAGTGACACTGGCCGCGCAATCCGGGGTAAAGGACCACGTTTATATTGGAGACGGCGCTGTTATAGCCGCGAGGGCTGGGGTGATAGGCGATGTGCCTGCGGGTTCGACCGTATCCGGCTTCCCAGCCAGGGACCACAGGATCGAGAAGCGAGTGCAAGCAGCAAAGCTGCGCCTGCCGGATATCCTGGAAAGGCTAAGGACTCTGGAGGGCGAAGTAGAGAAGCTGCGCGGCAATGGAGATAGTGGCGCAAAATGAACGTGTTCAAGATTGAAAGCAGCGAACCTGTAGTTTCTGAAAAGCATTCGGATGCGTATGCGATTCAGATGACTCTGCGCGACAGCGTCACTCTGTCGGGCACCGGGCTGCACAGCGGGCGTGAAACCAGCGTGGCGATCCATCCTGCTGAGCCTGACACGGGGATTGTGCTTACCGATGGCACACACTCTGTGCCTGCGCTGGCTTCTAATGTAGTGGACACCTCCAGGGGCACGAGCATCGGGCTGAATGGTGACCGCGTCCGGACGGTTGAGCACCTTATGTCGGCGCTCAGCGGTATGGGCGTGGACAACGCTGTGGTGGAAGTTAATGGACCGGAGATGCCTGCATTGGATGGCAGTGCGCGGCTGTATGTGGATGCGATTCAGGCAGCAGGGCTTGTCGGGCTGGAAGCTGCGAGGCGGCCTGTGGTTATCGATGAGCCGATATATGTGCATCACAATGGTTCGTTTATCCTGGCAGTCCCGGCGCCTCATTTGAGCATAACATATGTGCTGGACTATGACCATCCGCTGATTGGTTCGCAGACAGCCAGTTATATACCCTCGGAGAATGATTTCGCAAAAGAGATCGCTCCAGCGAGGACGTTTGTGTTATATGAAGAGGTCGCGGCGCTGTTGAATGATGGCCTTTCGCGCGGCGGTAGTATAGAAAATGTTATCGTGATCTGGCAGGATCGGATGAGTTCCGACCTGCGGTTCCCGGATGAATTGGCGCGGCACAAGATAATGGATATGGTGGGCGACATATTCCTCTGTGGAGGAGCGTTGCAAGCTGACGTGCTGGCGGTCAAATCAGGCCATACCCTCAATGTAGAGTTCGCAAAGGAAGTTGAGAGGGTTAGGGCCAACAAAGCCCAGGGCGACCTGTTCTAGCAGGGGACCCCGAATTAGGATTAGATTAGGTGAATAGTATGTTGGACATAGAGCAGATAAGGGATATTCTGCCACATAGGTATCCGTTCCTCCTGGTAGATAGAATTCTGGAGCTTGTGCCGGAAAAGAGCTGCCGTGGCTATAAAAATGTGACCATTAACGAAGAGTTTTTCGAGGGACATTTTCCTGGTCACGCTGTTATGCCGGGGGTTTTGGTTTGTGAAGCTATGGCGCAGGTTGCAGGGGTGCTGCTGTTGTCGATGACCGGCAATGCAGGCAAATTGGCGTATTTTGGTGGAATGGACAAAGTCAGGTTTCGTAAGCCGGTTTTACCAGGAGATATGCTGGTAACCGACGTTGAGATGATAGCAAGTAGAGGAAACATAGGCAAGGTTAGAGCCGTTGCGCGGGTAGACAATGAGGTCGCTTGCGAAGGAGAATTTATTTTTGCACTTGTCAATAGGGACAAGCGTCGAAAGCTAGTCGACAGTGCGGTCGAGAATACGGCAGAACAGGATCCGGGGAAGAATGAGTAAAACGGACAGGAAGACCGAAATTCACCCGACCGCAATAGTGGACAACAGCGCCGAACTTGGCGAGGGTGTGATTATTGGCCCCTATTGCATAATCGGGCAGAATGTACAGATTGGCGATGATACGCGTTTGGAGTCGCACGTGGTTATCGACCGGAACACCAAGATGGGCAAGGGTTGCAAGGTGCTTTCGGGTGCGGTACTCGGTGGTGCGCCACAGGACTATAAGTTCAAAGGCGAAGACACCTACCTGATCATCGGCGATGGGAATATCATCAGGGAGTGTGTAACGCTCCACAGAGCCAGTGGCGAAGGCCATGCAACAACCATTGGTGACAACAATATGCTGATGGCGTATTGTCATGTTGGACACAATTGCACGCTGGGCAGCAACATCACAATGGCCAATACCGTGGGTATTAGCGGTCATGTTGTTGTTGAGGACAGGGTGGTGTTCGGCGGCATAGTCGGTGTACATCAGAATGTGCGTATCGGCAAGCTGGCGATGATCGGCGGGTTCTCCAAGATTTTGCAGGATGTTCCTCCATTCGCAATGGTCGAGGGCAGGCCGACTCGCGTATATGACTTAAACAAGGTTGGACTTCGCCGAAGCGGCGTTGGTCCACAGGCACGTGCCGGTCTTAGGATGGCATACAAGCTGCTTTACAGGTCCAATCTGAACACATCGCAGGCTTTGGAAGCTATCAAGGAGCAGATTGAGCCGAGCCCTGAACTGCAATATCTGGTAGACTTTGTCAGCAGTGTGCGGCAGGGTAATGCAGGGCGGCAACTGGAAGCGCCCAGGTTCTAACAGTGGCTGTTTCAATTGCGATATCGGCTGGTGAGGCGTCGGGCGACCTGTATGGCGCATGGCTCGCCGCAGAACTTGGGAAGACACGGGATGATCTGAATATATGGGGCGCCGGTGGCGCGCGGATGCGTGACGCCGGTGTGGACATAGCCGTCGACATGACAGGCGGCGGCACTATTGGAATATCAGAGACTCTGAAAACTCTGCCGGCGGTAGCGGCAAAATATCTGCGTATGCGGGCGGAACTGCTTAGTCGCCGGCCTGATTTGTTTGTGCCAATCGACTTTGGTGCATTCAACATCAGGCTTGGGCAGGTCGCGCACAGAGAAGGTATTCCCGTAGTTTATTACTTCCCGCCGTCGTCGTGGCGGAAACGGCCAAAGAACGCAGCCAGGCTGCTGGCGTGCGGAGGCAAGGTCGTGACACCGTTTCCGTGGTCCGCTCAGTTGCTGTCTTCCTCGGGCGTTGACGCCAGGTTTGTGGGGCATCCGTTGGTTGATATTGTAAAGCCATCGTGCACCCGCGAGGAATTTCTAAATGACCTCGAACTGTCACCGTCGTTGCCCACCATCGGCCTGCTCCCGGGCAGCCGTTCCCACGAACTCAGCGAGCATTTGCCCATTATGATCGAGTGCGCGCGTATTATGCACCGTAAACTTGGCGGAGCGCAGTTTGTAATAGGGGCTGCGAGCAAGGCTGGCAAGATACGGGACAGAGTTGCATGCATCGCGAAGCCGGATGGTAATTTTCCACAGATCAGGGTAGTCGAAGGCCGCACTTATGATTGCATGGCGCACAGCAACCTCTTGATTACCAAGTCAGGAACTGCTACCCTAGAAGCTGCGGTGTTGGGAACTCCGATGGTTATCATATATCG
>JAJFTD010000106.1 GCA_021373255.1 bacterium | reverse complement strand
TATTTGCGTTTGGTGTGGTGCTGTGCTACAGCATTTTGCCGTTTGCATTCCAATGGTTCGCCAGCTATGTTCCTAAAAACGCGGAACTCAGGCCCAGTGTGCAGGGCAGCGTGATCTTCAGTGTGAAGATGCTATTGGTGTTCGGCATACTGTTCCAACTCCCCATTATCATGATGCTGCTCGCAAAGATCGGCATTGTGAGTTCTAAAATGCTGTGGAACCAATGGCGGGTGGCGGTGGTCCTTATTGCGACGGTCGCTGCAATCGCCACACCCTCCAACGATGCCTTCAGTATGATCATGGCCGCTGTGCCTATGGTGTTCCTCTACTTCCTGGGCATTTTTCTTGTGAAACTCACGGAGAGGAAACGTAAGTATATTTAAACATGGATGCACTGCGATTCCTTGATACCGTGAAGTCCTCTAAGGAATACAAGGGCCAGATCGCGCACGTCGAGCTCATCGGGCGCAGGTCGGCTGTTTATAGCGAAGTCGAGCCTCCGGTGAGTGGCGAGACCGCTGCCGCGCTGCGCCGTATGGGCATCGATAGATTCTACTCCCACCAAGCCGAATCCATCGAAGCAGTGAGGCGTGGCGAGAACATAGTTGTCGTCACTGCAACTGCCAGCGGCAAAACCCTGTGCTACAATGTGCCGGTTATAGAGTCACTGGAACTCGACCGCCGATCCCGCGCACTTTATATCTATCCCACAAAAGCTCTCGCGCAGGACCAACTCGGCAAGCTCAAACAATATGGGATGGAGTCGATCAAAGCGGCGACATATGATGGCGACACCCCGCGCCAGGAGCGGCCGTTCATCAAATCTACAGCCAACATCGTGCTCACCAACCCGGATATGCTCCATGTCGGCATTCTCCCGTATCACTCCACATGGTCAGATCTATTCAGAAATTTGAAGTATATAGTGATCGACGAGGTGCACATGTACCGTGGTGTGTTCGGAGCGCATGTGGCGAACGTAATCCGCCGCCTGCGCCGAATCGCCGAGTACTACGGTTCGCACCCGCAGTTTGTATGCGCGTCAGCCACAGTGAACGATCCCGGTAGGCTGGTTAAGGACCTAACCGGTGTCGACGCGCGGGTGATCGACAGTGATGGCTCACCCTCCGGCCGTAAAGTGTTCGCATTCTGGAACCCACCGCATCTCGCCGGCAAAGGGGAACGTCGTAGTGCCAACTCCGAGGCTGTGAGCCTGTTCACGAGGATGGTAGAGTCCGACGTGCGGAGCATCGTATTTACTAAGGCTAGAAAGACTGCCGAACTAATTCTCCGCTATGCACGCACGGCGCTGCACGATGAGAAGTCACCCAACGCCGATAAGATAATAGCCTACCGCGCAGGTTATCGCCCGGCTGATCGTCGTGAGATAGAACGTAAACTTTTTGATGGTGAGCTGATCGGTGTCACTTCGACCACAGCCCTTGAGGTAGGTGTGGACATAGGCGGGCTGGACGCCGTGGTGATGACCGGTTACCCCGGCACGGTAGCGAGCACGTGGCAGCAGGCAGGGCGTGCGGGGCGAGGGGTGCAGGAGTCGCTTGCAGTGCTCATCGCCCTGGATAATCCCATCGACCAATATATGATGCGCAACCCCGACTACTTCTTTTCGTCCGAGCACGAGCGCGCTATTATCGACTCTCAAAACCCATATATACTCGCCGACCATCTGCTTTGCGCGGCGTATGAGATACCTATTGATAAGAACGAAGTTGAGCGCATTTTCGGTGAGCGAGCGTGGGAAATATTGGGAATGCTTGGCGATTTCGGCCAACTGGAGTTCCGCAAGCGCTGGTTCTGGACCGGTTCTACTTATCCCGCCGCCGATGTGAATATCCGCTCAGCCGCGGGGGGCAGTTACAGCATTGTCTCCGTAGAGGGTGGTGGCGCGATGCTTGGCACTGTAGATGGCGCAAGCGTCTTCGACACCGTCCACCCCGGCGCTGTATACCTGCACAGCGGCGAGAGCTATGTGGTAACCAAGCTGGATGTAATTGCTAAAGCCGCATATGTAGAAAAAAGTGAAGTGTACTACTATACCACCCCAGGCGATCACACCCGGGTGTCAGTAGAAGCCGAAGCAGAGTCCCGCGATCTGATACCAGTCCCCGAAGCCATAGGTTCGGAATCGACAACCGACGACCGACGAGCGTCGACCAAGATCAAATTCGGTGACGTCATAGTAGGCAACCGAGTCACACACTTCTGGCGAAAGCAGTTGTTCAGCGACGAGGTGCTGGACAAGATCCCCCTGGACCTCCCGGAGACTGTGCTGCACACAGAAGCAGTCTGGATAACCGTGCCGGACGAACTGGTAGGTGAGCTTCAAGAACGAGGCTTCGACCTCGGCGGCTCTATCCACGCTGTCGAGCACGCTGCCATAGGCCTGCTGCCCCTATTCGCACTGTGCGACCGCCAGGACATCGGCGGTGTTTCACACCCCAACCATCCCGACACAGAAGATAAAGCCGCTATCTTCATCTACGATGGCCACGCAGGCGGTGTCGGCCTCGCGCGCACTGCCTATGATCGAATAGAAGAGCTGCTAACCGCTACTTTGGTCAACATACTGGAATGCCCCTGTGAAGACGGCTGCCCGTCCTGCATCCAGTCTCCTAAGTGTGGCAACAACAACGAACCACTGGACAAAGAGGGCGCGGCATTCCTCCTCAGAAGCATGCTAGGCTGACCTCACTCCCCAATGATCTTGATAATAACCCGCTTCCGCCTCTGCCCATCAAACTCGGCATAGAATATGGTCTGCCACGGCCCAAGGTCCATCTGCCCATCAGTGATCGGTATTATAACCTGATGATGCATGAGCAGGTTCTTGAGGTGCGCGTGGCCATTATCTTCACCGGTGTGATGGTGTCGATAATCCGGTCCTTCGGGCGCAAGCCGTTCCAGCATATCCATTGCGTCCTGCCATATCCCCGGCTCATTATCATTCACCCAAACCCCGGCTGTAATATGCATAGCCGACACGAGCATCATCCCCTCTTGAATCTCACTCGCCGCCAACTCCGCTTCGCACTGGTCAGTAATATTAACCAACTCCCGCCGCTTCTGCGTATTGAACCAAAGATACTTAGTATGTGATTTCAATGCTTGCTCTCCCTAAATGTGATGAAAGCATTTTAGCTACCAGGTGAGCTATCCGTCAACGCATATCACGCCCAAAAAGTTCGGCGCAGATCGGAGATGTGCCCGAACTTTTTGCCTAACCCCCATCCCCTACCTCCCAACCCCCATTCTTACGCAGGATTCTTGACGCCGTTGTAGAAAGAACTAACCGGTAAGGGAAAACAATTGGAGTAAATATGCCGATACTTGGTGTGGGGACAGACATAGTGGAGACCGAGCGCATCCGCGATCTTTGTGAACGCGAAGAAGCTTTCCTTCGGCGTGTATTTTCGCAATCAGAGCTTGATTACTCGCTGGGCAAGCCATCGATGTATCTGCATCTAGCTGCAAGGTTCGCCGCCAAGGAAGCAGTCGCCAAAGCTTTGGGGCATTCGTTTTCATGGCAGGATGTGGAAGTGACGAACAACTCCGAAGGCAAGCCTGAGGTGATCCTGCATGGAAAAGCCAAAGACGTGGCTGGTGGTGCAAAGGTCCATTTGAGCGTCTCGCACACAAAGCACTACGCCTCGGCGGTGGCCGTGGTGGAGGGTTAAATATGAAAATCAGCGTGGTAACCGCCGAGCAGATGCGTAACCTGGACAGGCGCGCCACAGAAGAATACGGCATTCCCAGCGTGCTGCTGATGGAAAACGCAGGTCGCGCAGTGTTCAATGCGGCTGTAGAGATGCTGGGCGGTGTGCATAGGAAGAACGTGGTTGTTGTCGCGGGGCAGGGCAACAACGGCGGAGACGGCTTCGTTGTCGCGAGATTTTTGCACAACGCTGGGGCTCATGTAAGAATTTTCTATTTTGGCAACCGATCTGCAGCCAAGGGTGACGCGCTTACCAATATCGAGATTGCGGAGAAGATGAAGCTGGATATAGATAACTCCGGCAGCACTCGCAAGCTCAAGGCAGCTATCGCGGAATGCGATCTGGTGATCGACGCGCTGCTGGGCACCGGCATCAAAGGCGAACTTCGCCCAGATGCGGCAAAGGTCGTCGGCTGCATGAATGAAAGGATTGTGCCGCTGCTCGCAGTAGATATTCCATCAGGTATCGATGCGGACACGGGCAAGGCCCTTGGGTCAGACATGCTTCGCATGGAAGATGCTGTCCGGGCCGAGGTCACCGTCACATTCGCTTTGCCAAAGATCGGCCTAGTGACAGCCTCCGATGGTGCGGGCTTGGCTGGGAAGTTGATCGTGGCGGATATAGGTATTCCCAAGGAGGCGTTGGCTGACAACGGCTCAAATATCTATCTTCTGAACTCGAAAACAGTGTTCTGGCCGGAAGCATATCGCCCACGCTTCGCGCACAAGGGGACGTTTGGCCATGTGGCAATCGTCGCAGGATCGGTGGGCATGACGGGCGCGGCTACATTGTCAGCTCAGGGCGCGCTGAGAGTGGGGACCGGATTGGTCACTCTGGCTGTGCCCGAGTCGCTTAATGACATAATGGAAGTCAAGCTAACTGAGGCTATGACAATCCCAGTTCTGCAGGCGGATGATGCACGCGCGTTTGGTATGAAATCTCTTGACAGCGTGCTGGAGATCATCGCAAAGCGCGACTCTGTTGTCATCGGCCCCGGGTTTGGCAGGAACGAGGATACTATTGCTTTCACGCTTGAGTTGATGCGGCATTTGGATAAACCGGCGATAATTGATGCCGACGCATTATTTGCTCTATCGACTAACCTGAATGTGCTAAAAAAATGCAAGGCGCCTGTGATTATCACACCACACCCAGGCGAGATGGCGACTCTGGAAGGAACTACTGCCGCTGAAGTACAGTCTAACAGGTTAGATATAGCAAGTAAATTTGCTAGTAAATATGGTGTAACGGTAGTGCTCAAAGGTGCCCGCACTGTGATCGCCGAACCGGAGGGCAAAGCCTGGATCAACACATCGGGCACTCCCGGAATGGCTACAGGCGGCACGGGCGATGTGTTGTCAGGAATGATCGGCGGCCTACTGGCGCAGAGTGAAATGCAGCCATGGGGAATTGCGACATCTGCCGTATATGTCCACGGCCGAGCAGGTGAGCTTGCCGCTGAAAGACTTGGCGAGGCATCTATGCTAGCATCTGATCTTGTCGATTCGCTGCCTGCGGCTATACAGGAAGTCTTGGCCGCTATGCCTAGTTTTGAGTAAAGGAGTGAGGGATTATTAACATCGTAAAGAAAGTCCTCATTAGTTTTATAACTCTGCTGCTGATTGCCGGCGCGACTAGCGCGGGAGTTAAGATCAGCATTGAAAAGAAGGGGAGCTATGTCTATTGGCTTTCCTACAAAGATGGCCTCGGGGCCGAACGTGTTACCACCCCAGAACGGTTCAAAGGTAAGGGTGCTGAGATCGACCCGGCGACCATTCCAGCCAAGTTCACAGATGGCAAACTATATGTGATGGACAAGCGCACCGGTAATATGGCCATCACTGATTATGCCGCACCCAAGGACCCCAAGTCCGCGAAGCCGATTGAACTCAGCAGTGATGATTTTCAATATGTGAGGAGCGCCAGGCTCAGGATCGTCTCCGAGGATGGCGCGCCGATTGTGGCTGCTGTAGTGAACATCACTGACGGCGAGGGTACGGGTATGACTGCGGTGGTTACGCCGGCGGATGAGGGCGTGGCAACGTTTGCCAACATCGCTACGGGCGAAATCAATGTCAAAGTGAAAGCAGATGGCGTTGAGAAGACCATCGATTCCGACATTGAGATACACCAAAAGCGCAAGACGCCGGGGTTCGAGCGTGACATTAAGGTCTCGGGAGACATAGACACACTCGCTATCCCTGCCGCATCCGAGCATGCTGCCGTAAGCCCCGACGCATCTGCGAAAAAGACTGGAGGAGCAGCGTATATCCTGCCGACCATAGTCGGTTTCGTGTTCCTTGGCATCATCATCGTGGTGTTTTATTCAATATTGAAATCAAAGGGAGTGACCGCTGAGAGCGCGCTCAAGAAGATGGGTGTAGATTTGCCTCAGAACGGCAACGGTCAGCCTGGTGAACTTCAGCCGCAGGCTCCGGCCATTGACCCCACTGTGTGCCAGTTCTGTGGTCAAAAGAAGGATGCCAACGGCAACTGTGCCTGCAGCATCGCTTCCGGTTCATCGCCATTCGCGGCACCTGCGCAAGGTGCATCGAGCGGCCCCAGACTGGTTGGCACGCAGGGTGTATACATGGCCCAAATACTTGACATTCCCACGGGAACAGCCGTGATCGGCAGAGAAGCAGCGAATCAAATCGCACTCACTTCCGACAGCACCGCCTCCCGACGCCATGCGATTATCACCAGCGGCAACGGCACATACACCATCCGCGATGAGGGCAGCGCAAACGGCACATTCGTCAACGGCGCTAAAATTACCGAGCAAAAACTAACTCCTGGCGATGAAATCCAAATAGGCGGCAGCAAATTCAGATTCGAAGTATAAATTAGTTTTCTTTCCCAGGGAGTAGATAACGCATTTCCTCTCCCTGGGGGCTTTCGCATTTCCTTCGGAAACGCTGTCGCCTAAGAGGAGAGGATTAAGGTGAGGGCGCAATGTATCTTCGGAGTGACGCTGCCCCCTCACCCCAGCCCTCTCCCGCAAGGGGCGAGGGAGTAGATTGTGCGTATACCAGATAAGTGCAATCCCGACGCAAGACGCTTAACGCATAACGCGCAACGCATTAACGCATAACACGCAACGCATTAACGCATAACACGCAACCGAAAAAACGCAGGACGCACTATGATCCGAATAATTAAATATACAATTGCAGCGATGCTAGGGGCTATAATCGCCTGGGCGGTGATGGAGCCTACTTCACTCATGCCGGACGATGGCAGCAGCGTAGGTTTCACAGCCGTGTTTGTCATCGGACTTGTATCAGGTCTGATGGTTGGGTTGCTACTCGGCATTGCGGAGGCAGGTTCGGGCCTGTCACCTCGTGATGCGGGCAAGAGCGTTGCTATGGGTGCGCTCGTAGGCGCTGCTGGTGGGCTGGTTGGGTTCAGCTTCGGAAATGCATTTTATCAGGCGCTCCACGGCGCATCGAGCGCTGCACCGAGCTTATTCTCTTTCATACTGCTTCTCATCGGGCGCGGGCTAGGCTGGGCGTTGGTTGGAATGTTCATCGGCCTTTCCCAGGGCATCGCCACTATGTCTCCCAAGCGCATGATCAACGGTGCCGTGGGTGGGTTCATTGGCGGCGGGTTTGGCGGGTCTGTGTTTGAGATACTAGCATGGATGAACCGTGGCGGGGCAGCGAACTTTCCAACAGGGATGATCCGCTTAACCAGTTTCGCAACCACTGGCGCGGCTATCGGGCTGTTCATCGGCTTGATAGAAGAGGTCGCCAAGCAGGCATGGCTGGTGCGGCTTGTCGGGCGAAACGAGGGTAAGGAATATACGCTCTACAAAGAGTCAACGGTCATTGGTCGTAGTGAGTTTGCCGATATCCCAGTGTTTACTGATGCTGATATATCTGAGCGCCATGTGGCTATCAGCGTTGCGGGGAAACGCTATTTTGTAGAAGATTTAAACTCCGCGCAGGGGACAACCGTGGACGGCAGACAGATTACCACCAAGGAACCACTGCACGATGGCGACATCATTATAATGGGCAAAACGAGGTTCCTGTTCCGCGACAAGGCCAGCGCGCCTAAGTATGTTCAGAATAATTATGAGCCGCAAGCATCCAGCGTGCAGATCCCGACTTCGCAGCACATCTGCCCATTCTGCGGCGCTATCAAAGACGCTGCGGGAAACTGTGACTGCAGTGTAGGTGCGGCTCCGCCCGCAGCCCCAACCGCGATGCCTGTGTCACAACAACCAACGATCCAGCAGCAGGCCCCCATCAACTTCGGTGAGCTTTACTCACACTCGGACGCAACCCAGCCGATGCCTTCTCCATCTGCCGGTGGCGCGAGATTATCTGCAGTATCTGGCCCGTATGCAGGAAAGACTTTCGCTTTGAAACCAGGAACCACAGAGCTAGGCCGTGATGCATCAAAAGACATAGGCCTGCCGGATGATAAAACAGTCTCCCGCAGCCACGCTCGCGTGGTCCAAGAGGGCGCAGGTTACGTTTTATACGATAACGGCAGCACCAACGGAACCATGGTGAACGGGGCAAAGATAACCCGTCACGAGCTAAAGACAGGGGATACTGTTCAGGTAGGGAACACACAGTTCCGGTTTGATATCTAATTAAAAGTGAGAGGCTGCGAGACATATCTCTTTTCCAGTCGGCGCAGGCCGACTTCGTGCTGTTGTTGCCGTGACTTTAGTCGCCCGGCGAATGAATTCGCTGCAACAAATGCACAAAGTCCCCCTACGGGGACTGGGAAAGTATAGGAGATAGCTAAAATGAACGATAGCACGCAAATGATTTTCCCGGACGATCCGAACAAGACGCGGATCGGTGGTATTGACCCTAACGCTACCCAAATGGGCACAGGCTGGGATGCCAATCGCACGGCTATGGCGTCGAGCATGCAGGCTATTACGTTGGAGTGTGTGGCAGAGAACAACTACGCCTTAGCAACTGGGAATACACGGGAGCATATCCTTGCGAAGATAACAGCAGGTGGTATGGCGATGGGTGCTCGGATGCCCGTAAATATCTGCCTGATACTCGACCACAGCGGCTCGATGGAAGGACCGCCGATGGAGTTTATGAAACAGGCGTGCGGATATGTTGTGGATTTGCTCGAACCTAACGATGTACTGAGTATTGTCACTTTTGCGGATAATGCCGAGGTGATGATGCCTGCGCGGCGGGTGGTGAACAAAGCCTTGATCAAGGAGCACATAAATCGCCTCGATCTTGGCAACACTACTAACCTCTATGATGGAATCGCACTGGGTTGCAGCCAGGTGGCATCAATTCCGGCGCAGGGATATGTTAACCGCGCGCTGCTGTTTACTGACGGCGAGCCTACTGCGGGCAACAAAGATTTTAGCGCGATAGTCGGCCAGGTAACGGAGCAGAAGAGCCGTGGGATAACAGTAACCGCACTCGGCCTGGGGCAGGAGTATAACGAAGAACTGCTCGCGGCCATAGCCAAGCGCAGCGGCGGCAACTATTACTACATCACTCGCCCAGAACTCATTCCCGAGGTCTTCCGCAAAGAGCTTGAAACCCTGATGATGTTGGTTGCCCGCAACGTTCGGATGCGGGTGCAGATGTCGAGGTGGGTGCAGGTAAGGCAGATCTACGGCAAGCTGCCGACCTTCGGTTATCGCTCAGCAGAGGTCACGCTAGCTGATCTTGAACGAGGCGAAGCCCAGAGCGCCATCATCGAACTTGGCCTCGACTCCAGGCCCGGGGGTAAATATCGAGTCGCCAAAGTTGAGGTCACGTATGATGATTCCGTTACCGGGCGCACGGAGACTGTGTCATCGGATGTCGTGGTAGAATTTACTACTGATGCGGGGCTGATTTCGAGTGGGGTGAACCCGGTCGTGCAGCGTGAGATAGAAGTCGCAGAGGCGTCCAGAAATCTCGAAAAGACAGTTATGGGCATGCGCACGCAGCAGATCGCTCCGGCTGACGCGGTCCGCGAACTGGAGAAGACGAGGTCACTGCTGATCGATCAGGGCCGCACCTTGCAGGCGCAGGATATCCAGAATGCCATAAACGATATCAAACAGGGCACCGGCGCGGAAAAGACGCTGGTAGGGACGATCATTAATCTCGACCGGGGGAAGAGCAAATGAGCTACGATTTCAGTATCGACCAGGACAAGACCCAGATCGGGACAATGAACGCAGACACCACGCAAATGGTGACCAATGCCAACGCTACACAATACGCGGCCAATGTCATCTGTCCGGTATGCCAGACCCCGAACCCACCTTCGGAGATATATTGCACCGACTGCGGCTTCATGCTGAGCGCTCAGCCCGTGGAGATTGCGGACATACCGCAAGCCCAGCCCACGGGGAAATTAACTACGGTCGACGGCACCCAGGAGTTTTCACTGCAGATGGGAGAGAACACTGTAGGTCGTGAAAGCGCCGATGTGCTTGTGGCTCACAACACCGTCTCCCGTAAGCATGCAAAGATCATTGTCGAGGGAGCTTCGGTGTTCGTAGAGGACATGGGGAGCACCAACGGTACCTATGTTGCCGGAAATCGAGTTATGCAGGGCGAGCGAATGGAGCTCAAGGACGGCTGCGAGGTGACATTCGGCGGCGTTACTTTCAAATATACCGCTCCCGAGATGCCCGCCGGTGAACCCGAACAGGAAGCATCGACTGAAGAACCGTCTGTGGAGCCGGTGGAAGAGCAGACTGTTGAGTCTGATGTCATAGAGTCCGATGCCATTGAACCGGAAGAAGAGCCGCAGGCTCCTGTGGCATTGGGCAGCATGGTTTCGATAGACGGCTCGCTGAGCTTCGAGATCATGCCTGGAGTGAACACAATAGGCAGGCGCGCGGGGTCTAACATGATCGTGGTTCCAGACTCCTACGCATCCGGGCACCACGCAGACCTTACCGCCGAGGACGGCAATTTTGTTCTTACCGATGTGGGGAGCACTAACGGGACGTTGGTGAACGGTGTAAAGCTCGATGCAAACGCTCCGCGTGAGCTTCAGCCCGGTGACGAGATAACCATCGGCCAGACGGTTTTCAAGATCGAGGTAATCTAGAATGGAAAATCCCGAAGAGGGCCGCGAGATCACGGCTAAGATCAATAGCGCCGAGGTCATCAAGGAATGGGAAGAGCGGGCTGATAATGCGCGCGGTGTTCAGGTAGTGACACTGTTAGGTGCTAAGACCGACCTGGGACGCGTGCGGGAGAACAATGAGGACAAGTTCGAATTCTACCAGCCCGATGAAGAAGATACCCTTGCGCTCAAGGGTTCGTTCTACGCCGTCGCTGATGGCATGGGTGGCCATGCAGCCGGTCAGATAGCCAGCGAACTTGCGCTTAAGACCGCTATAAAGGCATATTATGCGGATAAATCGCCCATTATCGAAGAGTCCCTACGCGCCGCCATACAGCAAGCCAACGCTTTAATATTTGATGCCTCGCGGGCTATAACCGAGCGCTCCGGTATGGGTACCACCTTAACCGCGTTGGTGATTCGTGGAGAAGAGGCGTTTATCGCGCAGGTCGGTGACAGCCGCTGCTATCTCCTCAGGGGTGGCAAGATCAGGCAGGTTACTGAGGACCATTCGTGGGTTCAGGAGCAGGTGAGGCTAGGAGGGCTTACCGAGGAGGAGGCGATGATGTCGCCATTCCGCAATGTGATCACACGCTCCCTGGGCAATTCACCGAATGTTGATGTAGATATATTCACTGAGCAAATTAAGCCGGGCGATCAGTTCCTGCTGTGCTCCGACGGCCTCTCGGGTGAGGTCAGTGCGGACGAAATGGCGCAGGCGATGCGTAAGGGCTCACCCTCGCAAGCCGCGCAGGAACTTGTGGAACTGGCCCTTGAGCGTGGTGGAAAAGACAATGCCACACTCATTATTTTGGCGATCAAAGATATTATCAATTCGGAAGGCAGACCGGCAAAGCGCAAGGGACTTGGCGCGCTGTTCGGCAGGGGTTGACGTATAAGTGTCCACCTCATCTACTAACACACTGGGTAAATACCAGATCATAAGGGAGATCGCCCGATCCAACGATATCGTCTACGAGGCGCTTGATCCATCTATAAACCGCCGGATAGCGCTCAAGGAGCTGTCTATCCCGGCGAACCTCAATGGCGCCCAGCGGCGCGAGAGGATAGAGAGGTTCCTGCGCGAGGGTAGGGCAGCCGGACGGCTCACGCATCCCAACATCGTTACCATATATGAGGTCGGCAAGGATGGCGAACGCTACTTCATCGCAATGGAGTATCTCGAAGGGCAGACTCTCAGAGATATGCTCCAGGCCGGCGGCATGCTCTCGATTCGCGATGCGGTGAATTACATCATGCAGCTATGCTCCGCTCTTTCTTATGCGCACGCCAACGGCATCATTCACAGGGATATCAAGCCGGACAATGTGCAAATACTCCCGGGTGGTCTGGTGAAACTTACCGACTTTGGAATCGCGCGGCTGATGGGTGAGTCGTCGATCACGCAGGACGGCCAGGTGTTCGGTACCCCAAGCTATATGTCACCGGAGCAGGTTGCCGGCAGAAAGTTGGACACGCGTTCGGATATCTTTTCCGTTGGTGTAATGCTCTATGAGATGATCACGGGCCGCAAGCCGTTCACGGGCGACAGTGTGGTCACGATTACGTATAACATTGTTAATACTGAGGCTCTGCCCCCGCCCGGCGCTCCGCCGTATTTAGCGAACATAATACGCAAGGCGATGGCCAAGGATGTGGATGCGCGTTATTCATCTATCGACCAGATGGCTGAAGACCTGCGGGATGAGAAGTTCAACGGAGTCCTTCCGGGAAGCCCCGTAACGTTGACATCCTTTTCGCAGCCAACCAATGGGGCAGTGCAAGACCCCTTCGGCCACCCGTCAACGCCGATAACACCCTATGGCACATCACTTCCGTCACAAAATGCGGGTGCGTCCACGAGTAACGCATCTGATCCCTTCGGCCAAAGCGCTCCAGCCCCAGCGCCGGTTTCCATCACGCCACCTCCTTCGCCGGACCCTGTGCTGGATTCGGAGACACGAAATTTCCTCGGCGTATTTCTTATCGTTATCGCGCTTGTGGGTATGCTTGTCTTTGCTGTGTGGGCGGTTAACATGGCCTACAGCAGCTATCGCGTCAGTCTGACCAGCGAGACTGCCGCAAAGTATCTCCAGCAGGGTAACAAGCTCTATTCCGAAGGCAAAGTGGACGAAGCGATCGAACAATGGCAGATGGCTGTGAGCAGTTCACCGGATTCCAAACCAGGGGAATCCGCTAAAAAGCGTATTTTCGATGTGTCGGTTGCTCAGGCACGGCAATACTACGATTCAAGAAGCGCGTCAGCTCTTCAGGATACTGCCGCGTCTCTGATAGATGCGGACTCACACCGTCCGGAAGGGCACTTCTATATGGCTGCTGCTGCGCATATGTCGGGCAGTATGGATGTTGCAAAGAAAGAATATGAAGCCACGGTCCGCTTTGGTGGTGCTGACGCCTACGGTCAGGCTGCCCGGCGCAACCTCGGTCCGATCTACCTGAGCGAAGGCGATACCCTTGCTGCATCCGGTCAAAAGGAACAGGCCGCTGCCGCCTACGAAAAAGCCCAACGCTATGGTGACGCGGATGCAATGCAAATTGCCCGCGACCGGCTGAATTCCATAAGATAATGAGTTGTTAACAGGAGTATTTCTTTTGCGTTCATATCACCTGATCCTACTAGTGCCGTTACTTCTTGGCGCTATCCAACCCTGCATCTGTGCGCCTAGGTTCAAATCCACATTCACGCTGTGGCAGCTTCCTGAACAAACTCATAGTCAGATGATGTCATACGTTATGCGTACGGGCAAAGGCAAGGTGATTGTTATCGATGGGGGCACTCGCGGTGACGCTGCATATCTTAAAGCGTTTCTGAAAAAGCTCGGAGGTGAGGTGGAGGCCTGGTTTCTTACCCACCCACATTTTGATCACTACGAAGCCCTGGCTGATACGCTGAGTAACCCGGATGGCATCAAAGTCAAGCGCCTATATGCATCTATGCCGCAGGAAGAATGGGTCCGACAATATGAACCCGAATGGGCTTATGGAATTGCAGAGATCAACGCTGCAGTCAAAAAGTCAGGAAAATGCTTCAATGAGATGCAGCTTGGGGAAGTTCTGGACTTCGACGGCGTCCGTGTCGAGGTTTTGGGTGTAAAGAACCCGGAAATACACACTAACGCGGTGAACAACTCGTCCGTGGTGCTGCGTGTTCAAGACTCGCAAAAATCCGTCCTGTTTCTTGCTGACCTGGGGTTGGAAGGCGGCGAGAAGCTGCTCAAGAGCAAGTTCGCAAAGCGGCTTCATACGGATTATGTTCAAATGGCTCATCACGGGCAGAGTGGGGTGTCAGAGAGGGTGTACCAACTCATTCAGCCGTCCTATTGCCTTTGGACCACTCCCGCATGGCTGTGGGACAATGATGCTGGTGCAGGCAAGGATACGGGCCCATTGAAGACCTTTGAGGTTCGAGGCTGGATGACGAAGTTCCAGATCAAAAAACAGTTCGTTACCTCAATCGACGGGTTATCGGAGATAGACTGATCACTGCTCGATTTCCAACCTCTGCGGGAACTCAATGCGGATGAACTCGTATAAAACTTATACTGTTTACCACAAGGATTGTGCATGACTAGAAATACCAGGACGTTTTTGATTCTCTGCTGTCTGCTCACGCTCGCGGGGCGGGCTGCTTTTACTTCTTCTAAGGCTGAGTTCCGCGGCGGGTGGGTTACAGCGTGGAACAAGGGATTCCTCACGCCACAGGAAGCTGACGCTACTATATCAGCCGCTAAACGTGCGGGGATTAACGCGCTGTTTATTCAAGCGAGGAAAGTCGGTGACGCTTATTACGAGTCCGCCACCGAGCCTAGAGGCGATAACCTTGCGCCGGGTTATGACCCGCTGGCTTACCTTGTGGAGAAAGCGCACGCGCAGGGGATACAGGTGCATGCATGGGTGAATGTCTGCCGGATATGGCGTTCCAAGACACCACCCGCCGACCCGAACCACGTCGTGAATCTGCACCCGGACTGGCTGGTAAAAGATATCAATGGCACCACATGGGCGTCTGATGGTGTCTTCCTGGACCCCGGCGTTCCAGCTGCGCGGGAATATGTGGCATCGGTAATCGAGGAAATAGCCTGCCGCTACGCCGTAGATGGCATTCACTTGGACTACATCAGATACCCGGGTAAAAACTGGGGCTACTCCGAAACCGCACTCAACCGGTTCTACGCGGACACAGGGGCATCGTCCAAACCTGACCCTGAAAGCACGCAGTGGATGCGCTGGCGGCGCGACCAGGTAACAGATATGCTGCGACTTATCCGTGGCAAAGTCCTCGCCGTACGCCCGCACGCCGTGATTTCCGCTGCAACCATAGCATGGGGCGGCTGCCCGTCTGACTTTAATGCATCATATGCTTGTAAATTAGCCAACCAGGACTGGCGCACGTGGATGGCCCAAGGCCTACTCGACGCCAACATCCCGATGGACTACAAATCCGAAACATCCTCCACTGCCGCCGCACAGTTTCGAGGTTGGCTGGGTGGATTCAAAAAATGGGGTGCAGGCAAACCGACCTATGTAGGCGTAGACATCCACAGCAACAGCACCAAGTCGATCATGAAGCAGATCAGCGCCATCCGAAAAGCCCGCCTCGGCGGTTTCGTGCTGTTCTCATTCAATGATACTCCGCTGAGGGACGCGATTGTGGACGCGTTGGCTGGAAAATAAATAGCTCCACGCCACATGACAACTTCCCCACTTGAGTGTTACAATACCACAAGCAAACCGCTGGGGGTGCTGGTAGAGCACAGCTGAGAGAAACGGCAAACCACCGTTTCATCCCTTTGAACCTGATCCGGATAATACCGGCGTAGGGAACGCGGAGATCTCCTCTTTCGAGGGCCTCGCAATCGCAGGCTCAATTTATTATAGTTGAATTCAGATTTCGCACTAATGCTTGTGGAATCTGGTTTCGGCAAATAAATCGGGCTAGCTCACAGCAACTCCCCACGGCAATTCGTCCACGCATACGCGGGACAGCAAATCGCCATAGGGGGAAACACAATGATCGAAAACATCTCTGACCTCGAAGTAAGCCGCCTTATAATCAAGGACTACTTCGAAATGCTCGAGGACTCGCTGGAAAGCGATGTTATCATCGTCGGAGGCGGCCCGAGCGGCCTGGTTGCCGGTTACACACTGGCGCAAGAGGGCAAAAAAGTCGTCATCATGGAGAAGCGAATGTCGCCCGGAGGAGGAATCTGGGGCGGAGGTAAGGGCTTTAACCGTGTAGTCTTGGAGCAGGAGGTCGCGGGCATCATGTCCGAAATTGATATCAAGCCAATCGAACAAGACGGCTACCTTGTCGTCCCCTCCGTGCTTCTTGCGTCGGCGCTGATCAAGAAAACCATAGAGAGCGGCGTCAGGCTCCTCAACCTCTTCGCCATAGAAGATGTCTACTTCAACGAAAACCGTGAGCTTGCAGGG
This sequence comes from bacterium, assembly GCA_021373255.1. Classification (GTDB taxonomy): domain Bacteria; phylum Armatimonadota; class UBA5829; order UBA5829; family UBA5829; genus UBA5829. The sequence goes on along the minus strand of JAJFTD010000106.1, from coordinate 33,403 downwards.
GTAGTAGTCAACGACACAGCCTACAAGCAGATTAATCTCCATGTCGACCCACTCACATTCCGCAGTAAGCTGGTCATGGACAGCACGGGTCACGAGGCGATTGTCTGCAATTGCCTGGCCAAGCGCGGAATCATCGAGCTAAAGGGTGAGGATACAATGAACGCCACTGGTGGAGAGCGCGGAGTCATTGAAGGTACCCGTGAAGTCTATCCCGGCCTCATTGTGACGGGAATGGCCTGCGCGCAGTTCTTCGGAACCCCAAGAATGGGCCCGATCTTCGGCGGTATGTTGCTATCAGGCAAGAAGGCAGCTCAGATTGCTGCACAAAAACTGGATGCCGCTGCAGTGGCATAGCTGCAACAGTTATTTCTTCTCGTTGGTTCCAGACCATCAGAATAGCATTCCAACGGAGTATCTTTTCCGCGCATTGCCATAGGCCTTGTTGACCGAAAGGATACTCCATTTTCAACTTACATACTCAAGATACTCGTTTAGCCGGGCGAGCTACTTGACAATGGTTGAGTTTTATGACATAAAATAAGAAGGTGCTGAAGTGTCTTGGAGTATGGCACGCACTGCATCTACATAATATCCTTCCGCCTGCTTGAGCAATTCAGGCGCAAGAAGGAACAAACCACAATTCAATCAGTGAAGGGGGAAATATTATGAGGAAGATATTTTTGTTGAGCCTGCAAGCAATCTGCGTTCTCGCTCTTGTGCTTGCGGTGCTGGTGCCGGCAACCGCTGACACGGTGATATGGGATACCGGTGCTCCGCATAAAATTGTAGAAAGTACTACGTCTACAATTTATGATGGACTGCCGGGTAACACCGGCAGATTTTACGCTGTTCCGTTCAGCACTGGAGCAATTACAACTATCAATCGTATAGACATCGATCTAAAGCCCGCTGTCTCTGAGAATTCCACGGTCACCTATGCTATCTGGGAGCGCACCGGCACGAATGCTCCGGGGACTTTGGTAACGTCCGGAACTCTGGGAGTCACTGGAAACTCGGTTGCCATTAATGATCCGCGTGTTCCGGACCAGGTTGCAGGCAAAGACTCTTCTTCTGGCAACTTCCTGCACAGTTTCACCGGTCTGGACATCGCGCTTCAGGCGAACCGTGACTACTACTTTTCAATTAAAGGTTTCACCTGGATGATGGGCGGCGATTTGCAGTCGGAAAGTGTGGAGCAGAATGGAATCTGGCGTTACAATAGTAGTTCATGGGAACTCAGAGATTATTCTTTTTATAATATTGATCCCTTGCAGACCAGCATGGAGCAGCAAGACGTCTATAACCTGTGTTTTACCCTCTATTCTAACTCAGCCGTACCAGAGCCGGGTTCACTGCTCGCAATGGGCACTGGTCTTGTCAGTCTTCTGGGCCTCGCGGTTCGCCGCAGAAAGTAGAATTATAAAAAAGATACCGCTTGCGCTAAATCTTGAGCAGGCGATCACAATATTGAATTAACTTATACGGACGTCATGCAGCAATCTGCGCGGCGTCCGTATTTGTGTCAGACCAGTAAATTAATATTATCACTAATAGAGTATCCTTTCCGTGCATATCACGTCTGATATGTTAACAACAAAACTACTTCGGCTTCAAACAACGCACATATACTACGTTAACTAAATCGCTTAACCCCTTGACAATGGCTGAGTTATGTGCGATAACGTAGTAGGGTGCTGGAGTGATCTGAAGGGTGGTATGTGGAAATGACTACATATGTTCTTCCGCTCACTTGCTGCTCGACTATCTCAACTATGGGGTAGCCCCGCACTGCATCTACATGAATGTATCCTTCATCGCTTGAGCGGACCCGGAACCACTTAAACGTAAGAAGGAACAGATTAAGTCCACACACAAAAAGGAGGAATTGATATGAGAAAGATGTTACAAGCAATCTGCATTCTAGCTCTTGTGTTCGCGGTGATGGCACCGGCAATGGCTGAAACGACGATATGGGACTCTGGTGCTCCGCATAAGCTTTATTTTGCTGGTGAGACTCCGGAAACACAATACGGCGCATTCGGGTGCGCCACTGGCAGATGGTATGCCGTTGCATTTAGCACTGGGTCTATTGCAACTATCAATCGTGTAGACGTAGATTTTAACCCCACTCTCGCCGAGGACACTTCGGTCATCTACAAAATCTGGGATCGCACTGGCATGAATACTCCGGGAGCCGTGGTATCATCCGGGACTCTGGGACTCACTGGAGGTTCGCTTGCTATCAATGACCCGCGTGTTCAGGATGAAGTTGAAGGCATGGATTCTGAAAATGGCAACTTCCTGCACAGGTTCACCGGTCTGAACATCGCGCTTCAGGCGAACCATGACTACTACTTCTCTGTTTCAAGTGCCGACCCTGCTAATCACGGTGCCTCCTGGATGATGGGCGGCGATCTGCAGCCGGAAAATCTGGAGATGGGTGGTGGACTCTGGAGAACTACCGACGATGGAACGACATGGGCGGTCAGGCCATTAGGTGGTTTGGTGATCGACCCCTCGACTGGCTTGGAAGATGAAGACATCGTTAACCTGTCCTTTGCCATGTATTCCAACGATGTCGTGCCGGAGCCGGGTTCACTGGTCGCAATGGGCACTGGCCTTTTCGGTCTCCTGGGCTTTGCGATTCGCCGCAGAAAGTAGAATTACGAAAGATACCGCCTGCTGTATAAACTTCAAGTAGGCGATCATAATTCCGGGTGTTTTATATGGACGCTGTGCAGATCATTGCACAGTGTCCATATTTGCATGGGATTTCTGTTGTAAGGCAACTCTCACTCCATATAGCTTGTATATCAACCGTCTAACCACTAAACTTTGTGATCAATTTCACGATCATCTGCCATTTTATGCTCTATACCTATGGAACATAAGCGGCAATCTGGCGTATAATAGTGTCGTATGGACTGTGCGGCGGCGGTAGGTTTGAGCTCTTTGCTCCCCACTTTCCGCCCTCAGCTACTTTTGAGGGAATCGCCGATGAACCTTCTCGCAGCGCATTCTGCGCCGCTGTCAGGCTCATCGCGAATGGACGAAAATATACTATTTTCGAGGGGGTTCATGATATGCCAAGGGTACTTGTTAGCGACAAGCTGGCGAAAGAGGGTATTGATATTCTGAAGCAGGTTGCGGAGGTTGATGTCAATACCGGTCTTTCGGAAGATGAGCTGTGCAAGATCATCGGTGACTACGATGCTCTGGTTGTCCGCAGTGGCACCACTGTTACCGCAAAGATTCTCGAGGCCGCAAAGAACCTGAAAATTATCGGCCGAGCTGGGGTGGGGGTGGACAATGTAGACGTGCCCGTGGCCACCGAGAAGGGTATTATCGTAGTGAACAGCCCTGGTGGCAATACAATCGCAGCGGCTGAACTCACTGTGGCTATGCTTCTCGCCCTCACGCGAAATATCCCGCAGGCTTACTGCACCATGATAAAGAAAGAATGGAACCGCAGTAAGTATGTGGGCAACGAAGTTTACACCAAGGTGTTGGGAATCCTCGGACTGGGCAAGATCGGCCAGGAAGTGGCGAAGCGATGCCAGTCATTCGGTATGAAAGTGATTGCCTACGATCCGTTCATCAGCGCCGAGGCGGCTGCGTCGCTGGGCGTGGAACTGGTTGAACTAGACGAATGCCTGAAGCGTGGCGATTATATCTCCCTGCACTTACCCAAGAACAAAGAGACCCTGGGGATGATCAGCACCAAACAGTTTGAGATGATGAAAGACGGCGTGCGGATCATTAACTGTGCCAGGGGTGGAATTATTGATGATAGCGCGCTGATCGCTGCATTGAAGAGTGGCAAGGTCGCCGGTGCTGCACTGGACGTGTTTGTTTCAGAGCCGCCGGATTTCTCCAGCGAGCTTTTCTCTATGCCTAACGTGGTTACAACACCGCACCTCGGAGCTTCCACCGAGGAGGCACAGACCAACGTCGCCATTGATGTGGCTGAGCAAATTGTGGATGTATTCCAGGGCAAGTCGGCTAGAAGCGCCGTGAATATGCCTGCGCTTTCCCCTGATGTTTTGGCGGCGGTTCAGCCGTGGCTGCCTCTGGCTGAGCGGATGGCTTCGCTTGCCGCACAAACCAGTGAGGGCCGCCCGTCACAGATCAGCATTCGCTACGGCGGTGAGCTTGCCGCGATCGAAACCGGGCCTATCAGCCGCGCGGTTGTCGTAGGGCTGCTGCGCCCCGCACTGGGAGAGTCCGTGAACTCTGTAAACGCACCCGTGATGGCCAAAACTCGCGGGTTGGATGTGGTCGAGAGCAAATCTCCGGAGGGTGGAGATTACGCATCGCTGCTGACCGTCAGTGTTACCACAGACAAAGGTGTGAATGAGGTTACAGGTACGCTTTTCGGCGCAAAAGACATGAGAGTTGTTAGGATGCGCGGGTTCCCGATGGATCTGATGCCGGAGGGGGTTGTTCTTATCGCTCCGCACACAGATAAACCGGGTGTCATCGGCCAGGTCGGCACAATTATTGGTAATGCGGGTATAAACATTGCAAGCATGCATGTGGGACGAAAGACCGCAGGCGAGAATGCGATAATGGTGCTTAATGTCGATGCTGAGATCCCAACCGAAATATTACAGAAAATAACTGAGGTAAAGGGGATTGACAGCGTTAAGCAAGTGCGGTTATAGTTGTTTCTGTTGTTTCGAGTAGGGAGCTAGTCCCTCGGAAGCATACCGACGCTGAAGTAAAACGGGCTCGCCTGGCTTATCGGGCGAGCCTTTGGCATAGGAAGTAAGTTGTGTTTCTAGCGAAGAGGGTGCCACCGAAAGCGCGTCATGCGTATAGCAAAGATGCTATGTCCGGTATTTTGGGAGCAGTGATGGGTGGGCTCACAGGCTCATTCTTTGCGGTCATCGCGCGGGAACAGCTCAAGGCTAGCGCATTCCAGATCAGCGTCCTCACTATGGCGCCGGTCGCCGGGAGCATTTTGTCGCTTCTTTGGGCGAATATTATGGAAGGCCGGAGGAAGATGCCGTATGCTCAGTTCTCTTGGCTGGCCTCCCGGTCGCTCTTCTTTTTGATGATTTTTGCCACCACTTCATGGTCGTTCACGGGTATTGTGGCGCTCTTCTGGGTGATCGCGTCCATATCCGGCCCGGCATATTCGGCGATTATGAAGGAGATCTACCCCGACGGCGAACGAGTGCGGATAATGGGCTATGTTCGGGTGTGCGCGATAGGCACATCGGTTATAGCCACTGCACTGGCGGGGCCTCTACTCAAGGTCGTAAGCTACCGGTATGTGTTCCCGATAGCAGGGTTGTTCGGCCTGATGTCTTCCCTGGCGTTCAACCGCATTCCCACCTGCGATATGTCGGGTGATTGCAACACTCCCGTACACAAGTTTGTAGCCAGCGCGTTTATGATCCTGCACGAAGACCGTGCGTTTCTGTGGTTCTGCCTGGGAATATTCATTTTCGGGTCAGCTAACTTTATGGCTGCGCCGATCATGGCTATTTATCAGGTGGATGAATTGGGTGTGGACACACGTTGGGCTGCATTGTTCTCTGCACTCACTCAGATTGTGATGGTGGTGTCCTACTTATACTGGGGGCCGTATATCGACCGCAAGAAACCCTCTACAATCGTGGCTTTCAACTCGTTGTTATCTTCATTATTCCCGCTGACTTATTGCTTCGCTACCAAGGCATGGATGTTGCTTCCGGTTGCGGCGCTCAGTGGTATAACGAATGCGGGGCTGGAGCTATCATATTTCAGCGGAGTTCTGCACTATGCGCCAAAAGACCGCATCACGCATTACCAGGCGATATTTGCGAGCTTGATGGGGCTGAGAGGTATCGTTGCGCCGTTTCTTGGAGCGATTTTGGTGCAGCGGGATATTATCTCGATGCGAGTATTATTTGCGCTTACGTCAGTATTGATGCTGGTCAGTGTTGTAGTTCAACTGACTGGGGTCAGGCGGCACGAAACTACAGCACCTGCAAGGGAACTGGAGCCAATCGCATAGCCTGTTATCAATTATGTACGCGAAAAGAAGAGCGCAATGCGCAACAGCAGTGCGCTCTTCGACTGTGGGTGCCGGGCGTCCATAACGTAATACCAGCTTGGCATGAGCTTACGCCCAGCGCTCGCCTTCGCAGCAAGATATATCATCACGTTATGCAATGCCAGGACCCGAATGTGAGGTACATGCAGCCTCAGAGAGCAGTGCGGGATCATTTTTTCTTCTGCTGCTTTTGTTCTTGCTCCTGCTTCTCTTTCAAACGGCTGCTGCGCATTTCTCCTCCGCGTCGCCCAATTTCCGCATAAAACTCGGATCCGCGTTCTTGCTTTACTGTCTCCCCGCCCTTCTTGCCGATCTCACGGTAGAACTGCGGCCCATACTTACGCTTAACCGCCTCGCCGCCCTTTCGCCCAGCCTCCTTGGCCAGCTCAGGGTTGGCTGCGAATCCGCCGGACTGGTCGTGCTCATGCGAACCGCGATGCGCTTCAGATATTTTCTTAGCGCCTGTTGACCCGCGCCGAGGTCCAGGTTTATCTTCTGCCATGAAGACACCCCCTCCCAAAGGTTTGCCCGGTACCGCTACATGTAGCCGATGTGTGCCGAGCTTTGCCGGAATTGTCACAGATACACGAGTATCCGCCTCTGAGATACCCATATATGTACGCAAGGGAAACAGACGATTAGTGAGAATGTTAAGCGCTGTCGCTGTTGTCACGAATGCTGACGCATCGTTAACAATCTAGCGATGAGTGTGCGGGAACTGGTTGATGTAATGATAGTAAGAGAAAATCAGCTCTGGTATGCGGTTACAAACTCTTCAACTTGTTTGAGCGATGGAATTCCTGTTCTCCCGCCGCGCTTGGTGCACTTGATGGCGGCAACCGCGGACGCGAACTCGGCGCATCGCCTGGTGTCCCACTTGCTGGCGAGCCCATAAGCAAATGCTCCGTGGAATGTATCGCCGGCTCCGGTGGTGTCCACTACATCGACTTTGAACGCATTACCGCTGCCCCGTCCACTTGGATCAGAGTATACCCAGCCGTCACTGCCGAGGGTAATCACTGCAGTGGTCGGCCCAAGATCGTGGATAGCATCGAGTGCGGCATCGAGGTTGTCCCCGCAGCCTATCTTTCGCGCATAGTGTCTCGGGGCGATAAGCACATCTACTTGCCGGAGCAAAGCCGCGTTACGCTCATTGGGAATTATATCTGCAACCACCGGCACTCCACGTTCATTGGCGGCTTTTGATGCCATCATTGCGAGATCAAGATAATAAGCATCCACAAGGAGAGCATCCCACTGTACTGCGTTTTCTAAAATAGGCAGGTCCGGGTCTAAATGCAGACCAGTGGCGGGGTGGTGGAAGATGGTGCGTTCACCCGTGTTCTGGTCGACGTGGACGAAGCTGAACGGGCTCATGCCGCCCGGCGTGCGGACCACATGGTCCAGAGCTACGCCCTCGCCCTCCAGTTCATTCGCTATCTGATCACCCGCCTGGTCGTCACCGAGCATAGTCAGCATGTCGCACTTCGCCCCAAGTCTCGCGCAGGCTACCATAGCGGTGCCCGTCAACCCGCCGCCCTGCACCAGGTAATCGGTCATGTGTATAGAGTCACCCCATTTGATCTGGGGTGCCACAACGATATAATCAACGCAGCACACTCCCGCACCGGCAACGTATGGCGCTTTGCTCTCCATCAACATCTAACTCCTTGATTGCTTAAGTGTAAGGTCTCGGGTGTCGGGTGCCAGGTGATGGTCATTTGTCGATAGGCGAAGCGATAATCTGTCATCCGACACCCATATTGTAGCAGGCGGTCCGTCAGAACAACACCCCTTGAATAGGCGGCATGTCGATCCCGAGGAGATATTGCATCATTTTAACGTTGCGCAGGGCTGAGCCCGCGTGGCAATTGTTGAACTGGATATATACCGTGCTGCTCCTGGCTGCCATCGAGTTAACGACCGGCAGCAGGGCCTTTAGCTCATTCTCACTGTAGAGGTAGTCGTAGCGGACCGATGCGTCCCGGAACCACTGCTTGTTACGTCCGTGCAGGCGTAAATACGCTATATCGGACGTTACAGCCGGGACCAGCGGCATCAAAGGGCCAACCGGTGGCTCATCTACAGCACAATAACCAATCCCCGCCTGTTTTAGAGCCGCAATTGTGTGTTCAGAGACCCACGTCTTATTCCGAAACTCATACACCAGCGGGTATCCGTTAAATGCTTCATGAAGTGAGAGCAAATAGTCCCACGCCTGTCTGCCGCACCGCATGTGTGGCGGGAATTGCGCCAGCAGGCAGCCCAGCTTGCCGGATTCCGTAAGCGGACGAATCCCCGCAAGGAATTGAGAACATAGTTTCCTATTGACTGTAACCGGCGAACCGCCAATCCAGGGGTTGTGGGTAATGCCGGTGAACAGCTTTACCGTGAAAATGAAGTTATTTGGCGACTTCCGCGCGTATGAGTCGAAGACTTTCGTGGAGGGCATCCTATAGTAGGTATAGTTTATCTCCACCGAGTTCAGGCGGTAGTGGCTTATATAGTAGGAAAGCATTTCGGAATCCTTGATGTTTCCCGGGTATACAATGCCCTTCCAATTACCAAAGCTGTAACCGCTGGTTCCAAGACGAATCTCTCCCATTTGTGAACTCAATCCAGCGAAGCCTGCTGAGTTCGCGCGCCGGCGAAACAACTCGGAGCCTTGCCGCGGGGTTTTGTTTCCAGCAAGCTCGCTCGCCGGATCGTGAACTCACCGTATCTATTATTGATGGCATCCAGCGTGTTGAGAAGTGTCCTATCTTTCACATCCGAAAACAGGCCCAGTTGGCGAAATCCCTTCGCCAGGTTGGACACGCATACCCCCACCAACCGAATGGCGTGCTTGTTGCCGACCTGTTCGCGCAGGATTGAGAGAGCCACCTGGTAGATAGCGTAGCCATCGTCGATATGCTCGTTGAGGCTTTGCCGTCGGCTAAACGTGTGCATGTCCGCATAACGAACAGTGAGACTAACCGTCCTCCCCGCGAACCCCTGCTCGCGCAAACGCCGGCCGACCATCTCCGAAAGCCTCAGCAGATGATGACTTAACATTCCCCAGTCTCGCGTGTTTTGCGCAAGTGTATGAGAATGGCCTACCGACTTGATATCCTGCTGATCGTAATACGGGACCACGGGGGTGTCGCAATCGCCGTTTCCCATCGCATGCAGCACTTCGCCATAGACCCCGAAGTGCCGTTTAAGCCGATCTCTGGGCGTGCGTCCCAGAGCTCCCGCCGTAGAAATCCCCATGTTTCTTAACCGCGCCGCGACCTTATCACCGATGCCATGCAGCTTCTCGACCGGAAGATTCTCAAGCAAATCCCGGACTTCTTCCGGGCGAATCTCGACCAGCCCATCCGGCTTGCGCATCCCGGCCGCCAGTTTCGCAAGCACCTTATTCGGGCCAATCCCAATCGAGCAAGTCAGCCCCAATTCGGAGAAGATGCGGCGCTTGATATCGAGCGCAATGTTCCACGAGCCTCCGAATAGGGTTTGTGTATGGGTGACATCCATAAAGCATTCGTCCACGGAGTAAATCTCGAGCAGGTCCGTGTAGTCGCCACAGATCCGAAATACCCGGCGGGATATATCCACATACTTTCTCAAATCTCCATGGACCAGCACCAACTCCGGGCAGCGCGTTAGTGCTTCCATTACAGGCATTGCGGAGTGAACACCAAACTGCCGTGCTTCGTAACTTGCCGTCGACACGACAGCGCGCGAACCGGCAGGCCCTCCGACAGCTACAGGCTTGCCCTTCAGGCGCGGATCGCACTGCTGCTCGATACTGGCAAAAAACGAGTTCATATCAACAAGAAGAATGGTACGGTCCTTTTTCATAACTCCTACCCCGCGCACACCTTACCCAGCACCCATTCAAGCGTGTTCGTATTAAACTGCAGCTCATACATGTTCGCCCCGTCCGTAACGGAGTAATGGTGGAGCCTGGAGGCACCCTGATCTGTGCACCACGTATAAGTAACCGTTTTGATCCTGTAATACCTGTCCCGCCAAAGAAACCACATCGGCATGACCTTGCCGCTGTCGAATGCTACCCCCACACGAATGCTTTCATCTACCGAAACTGTCTCCACTGTGCCGCACCCTAATTGCTTCGACTCTACGCTTAATTGCTATGTTTGTATTATGCCCGAACATCTGTTCGATTGTCAAGGCTTTTATTCCCTTGTTTGTATGGATGTAAGCATTCATGTGAGAAAGGTTTCGGGTACCAGGTGCCGGTTATAGATCGACGGTCGTCGGTCATCAGTCGAGGAGACAAGGCAGGTTGTTTCGGGAAGCCCTCTTCCCGAAACCGCCGAGCGCACTGCGTGACCTGACGTAGGCATTCGGACTCTCTGCTCTCAACTGATTCTCGCGCTGTCGCGATTAAATCCCTTGGTTGCTTCGGTATCCTGATGCCGAAGCCGCCGAACACACGACGTGACTTGATATAGGTAGTCCAGATTTCTTATTCTAATTTCGCGCTTTCGCCCCTTCGCGCTGTCGCGATTAAATCCCTTCCCATCACGTTAAGTTTTGCGCTTGCAGAGCTTGGCATAATGTGTCATAATAGGCAGAGCTTAAGAAAACGTAACAACTTTCACACGTCTTGATAATCTACTGATCAGGAGTCTCGGGCAATGCATTATTGGAATAGAGAGGCTGAGTGTGTAGACAGAGGTGAACTCCGCGCGCTGCAGAGCTACCGGCTGGTGAAGTCGGTGCATCATGTCTACGAGAACGTGCCCGCCTATAAGAAGAAATTCGATGAGATTGGGCTGCGTCCCGACCATATCAAGGGAATCGAGGATCTTCACAAAATCCCGTTTACCAACAAGACAGACTTCCGCGACAATTACCCCTTTGGTATGTTTGCTTGTCCTATGGATCAAGTAGTAAGGGTCCACGCAAGCTCGGGGACCACTGGTAAGTCGACTGTTGTGGGTTATACCCGCAACGATATCTCCACCTGGGCTGAGATGATGGCCAGAACCCTGGGAGCGGGCGGCACCACCAAGGGCGATGTCGTGCAAAACGCTTACGGCTATGGGCTGTTTACCGGCGGGCTTGGCGCACACTACGGCGCGGAGAGGATTGGCGCATCAGTCGTTCCGATCTCCGGCGGAAACACCAAGCGGCAGATTCAGATAATGCAGGACTTCGGCTCCACAGTTCTCTGCTGCACTCCCAGCTACGCGCAGTTTATTGGAGAGACCGCACGGGAGCTTGGCGTTGATACCAGCAAACTTCCAATCCGTGCCGCATTCCTGGGCGCTGAGCCTTGGACGGAGAGCATGCGGCGGGAGATCGAGTCTTCACTTAACATCGATGCTCTGGATATCTACGGCCTGAGCGAAATTATGGGGCCGGGAGTTTCATATGAATGCCTCGAAAAGAAAGGCCTGCACGTAAACGAAGACTTATTCATCGCCGAGATCATTGATCCTGAAACTGGTGAAGTGCTTCCACCCGGCGAAAAGGGCGAGCTGGTCTTCACAAGCCTCACAAAAGAAGCCCTCCCGCTGATGCGCTATCGCACACGGGACATCACATATATGGACGAAACCCCGTGCGCATGCGGAAGAACATTTAAGCGCATGCACAGAATTATGGGCCGAACGGACGATATGCTGATTATCCGCGGCGTGAACGTCTTCCCGTCCCAGATCGAAACCGTGCTCATCGAGACTGAAGGTACGGAACCTCATTATATGATCGTAGTCGACCGCGAGGGTTCGATGGACAGCCTGGAAGTGTGGGTTGAAGTTTCGCCGAATATGGTTTCGGACGAAGTCAGGGCGCTTGAGGGTCTGGAACGCAAGATATCAGCCGAACTCCACTCCGTGCTCGGCATAAACTGCAAGGTGAAGCTCGTTGAGCCAAAGACCATTGCTAGAAGTGAAGGCAAGGCGAAGAGAATCGTGGACAGGAGGGATCTATACCAGTGAAAGTCAGCCAATTATCAGTTTTCCTAGAGAACAAATCGGGCCGTTTGGCCGACGTAACTCGTGCGCTGGCCGATGCGAAAGTGAACATTCGCGCACTGTCCATAGCCGATACCATCGACTACGGCATTCTTAGGCTCATTGTTGATGATCCGACTGCGGCCAAAGCCGCTCTTTCCGATGCCGAGTTTACCCTGGCGCTGACGGAAGTGCTGGCTATTGAGATTCCCGATGTGCCTGGCGGGTTGGCTGGAATGATCGACATCTTTGCTGAGTCTGGGATCAACATCGAGTATATGTACGCGTTCGTTGGTACCACGGGCAAGAACGCCATCGTCGTGTTCCGTGTCGAAAAAGTGGATGACGCCATCGCAGCTCTTCAGAAGAAGGGTGTCCACATATTGAGCGGAGATGAACTGCACTCGCTGTAGGTTAACATTGTTCTTTGGTGTAACATGCCTGAGCATGCTGAGCCTGTCAAGCGTGCGGCTGCGAAGTGACACTTAATGCTTCGGGACGGGTGTCCCGAAGCATACTTGGTCGTTTCTTCGACCTTCACTGTCAACCATAATGCTGAGATAGTTAATGCCGATCTGGAACCGCACATTTGAGAGGATGGAGAGGGCGGAGATGCGGCGGCTCCAGTGTGAGCGGCTGCGTAATACCGTCGAGCTTGTCTACGGCAACGTTCCGTTTTACCGGCGGAAGTTTGAGCAGATGGGCCTAACCCCTGGTGACATCACAGACCTTGGCGATCTGTCCAGGCTACCTCTCACAACTAAGGCAGACATCCGTGACGGCTATCCCTACGGCATGTTCGCTGTCCCGATGCGTGAAATCGTGCGCATCCACTCGTCTTCAGGTGTCACTACCCGCCCAATTGTTGTCGGCTACACGGCTAACGACATCATGCATTGGACCGAACAGGTCGCACGAGTTTTGAGCGCCGCCGGAGTAACCGAGGACGATGTGGTGCAGATTGCGTTCAATTATGGCCTGCTCACGGGTGGATTTGGCATGCATTATGGCGCGGAAAAGCTGGGCGCATCGGTGATTCCTGTGTCATCCGGCAGCACCGAACGACAGATCCAGATAATGGAAGACTTCCAGACCACCGCCCTCATCAGTACCCCCAGTTACGCTCTTTATATGATCTCCGTGATGGATCGTTTGGGTGTCTCGCCCGAGCGGTTGTGCCTCAGGGTGGGGCTGTTCGGTGGCGAGCCGATGAGCGAGCGGACCCGTAAGGAGATCGAATCCAAGCTAGGTATCGTTGCGACGGACAACTACGGCGCGAGCGCGGTTATGGGCCCGGGTGTGGCGGGGGAGTGTGAGCTGAGATCAGGGCTTCACGTGAACGAGGACCACTTCCTAGTTGAGATCATCGACCCCGAAACTCTTCAAGTCCTACCGGAGGGTGAGCAAGGCGAGTTGGTTATCACCACACTCACCAAAGAGGGGCTTCCAATGCTGCGCTATAGGACCAGGGATGTGACCCGCATCATTAGCGAGCCCTGCAAGTGCGGGCGCACCACTATCCGCATTGAACCCGTGCAAAAACGCACAGACGATATGATTATCGTGCGCGGCGTAAATATTTATCCCTCAGAGATAGAGAGATTACTCTACGATATTGAGCTTGTGGAACCGAAATACCAGATAGTGCTGGATCGCGAAAACGGCTTGGACCACCTCACGCTCAATGTTGAGCTGTCAGGATTCATGGCAAGCGACCAGATGCAGAGATTAGTCGGTTTGGAAGAGACTATAAGGCAGCGTGTTCATGCAGTCATCGGGCTTACGCCGAGGGTGAGGCTAGTTGAGCCAAAGACTCTTCACGGGGTAGGGCCGTCCGACCGGGTTGTAGATAACAGGGAGAGCGCTTAATCTTTGCGCCGACACATGGAGGTGATTGACGCCGGCATATTTGGATGAGCCCGGCATGAGCCAGTATCGTTTACTGTAGGGTCTGATGGTTGAATGGCCTGATGGTTTGATGGTTGGAACGGAATAGTTGATAGCTAATGTGTGTTGCTTCGGACTGCGAAGCTGCCCCTTGGGCGACAGCGGTTCTGAAAGAACTGCGAGAGCCGAAGCCGCCGGACGCACGCATCCTGACACCAAACCCCTTTCATGTTGTTTCGGGAAGCCCTCTTCCCGAAACCGCCGGACCCACAATGTGAACGCTACTATGGCCCCAGGGCAAGATGTGCATCTACCATTTATGTGAATTGAGAAGAGATGGCGGGTGACGCCATCGTGGAGGAGGAGACACAGTTGAAGAGATATATAACGTTTGCTATGGTGATGATGATCTGTATGGTCGCCGTCCCGGTATTTGCTCAGGCAATCCAGAACGTTGAAGTTCACGGTTATATGCAGAACAGACTCTATTTTCAGGAGTCCAGCTCCGCTACTATTCAGTCAGAGCGCGTATCAATCAGCGCACTTGCCAAGATCGCCGAAGTCGGCAACGCATATGTGGAGTATTACTTCATGCCTGCAGCGACTGGTTCCGGCACCTATCTTGAGAGCGCCTATGTTGACCTCGAAGCAGGTAACGGCCGCGTCAGAGTGGGTAAGGGCAGACAGCTCAACTTCGGCATGACGCCATCCTATCCTAACAGAAAAACGACCCAATACGGTATTGTGGCTGAGACATTTACACAGCCCAGGATCGTTGGTGCCCAGTATACCAATAAGCTGAGCGCGTTCGATTACGGCGTCACGCTGTATAACGATTATCGCGCTTCGTCAGCACAGATCGGCCAGAGCTCGGGCAAGACGTTTACTTCATTCGTCAGCCACGTAGTCAACGGCGACGTGCCGGGCAGCATCAACAAGCACCTCGCGGTAAGCGGCAGGTTCGGTATCACCAAGCCCTGCTTCAGCGCCCACCTGAGTGGTTCCGTTGGCAAATTCGAGCAGATCGACGCCAACTTCATCGGTGCCATCTACGGCATGGCCGCGGGCGCTAACACGGACCGCGACCATAACATGTACGGTGCTGATGCTACTTACAGCTTCGGACCATGCGTGCTCCAGGGCGAGTGGTATCACGGAAACTTCAGCTTCCTTGGCATCACCGGCTGGCAGGTGCTCGCTGGCTACCAGCCCAAGGACAAGACACGCTTCTACGCTCGCTATTCCACCCTTAATAACGATCGCTCGATCGTAACGGTGCCTACGACCAACGACCTTTCCAGAGATACTCAGCAGCTAACACTAGGCATAGTTCAGCCTATCAGCAAGGGTATCTGGGTTGAGACTAACTATGAGCACAATACGGAATACGGAAGCAAGGTCAAGGACGACTTGTTCTTCGTAGAGCTTTTCACCGGCTTCTAGGATCAATAGTAATTTATATCTCCTGGGTGAGGATTTCCGAATCCTCACCCTAATATTCTCCCGGATTTCCGAATCCGGCTGCTTGTAGGAGTTTAGAACTTCCTGACTAATGCTAGAGTGGCGATTCGGAGGCAGGCATGTCAAATCACACAAGATGCCAAGCGTACTTTTTACGGCCCTCGATTTGCTCGACTTTGTGTCGCATTCCTGCTACACTCTGAACATCTGATTTCATACATCTGCCAATATGGCAACTCTAGGACATTTGTTGGAATAGAGCTTTTATCATGAGAGATTACCTATACATTTGGAATGATCCGGTCAACCGTTTCATTGTCGCTTCTGGCATCGAGTTCCGAGATCTTGCAGATCGCGTTGGATCAGATGGTGGTCTTGTCTTGCTTGAGAGCGGCGCGGGATTCTTTGGTGACTATATTGAGCAAGACAAGCTAACTGAATTTGTATATGTTCCTCGTTCAAGCATTCCTGAGCTAGCCAAGCAAGATATCTATTCATGGGGAAATTTCTGCTGGGTAGATTATAGAGGAGAAAGTTTCCCAGCCCTACCGGATCAAGAGATCGCCGAGCTTCTATTCTTCAACCACATGGCGAAACCGCTTGATCGGTTGGCACTTCCCAGTCTTGGTAACAAACACCTCTGCGATATACACGATGACGGCTGGTATCTTAAACTGTTCTACTCATCCTGGGATGACATAATTGCCTTGATCGGTGCGCGATATCCCCAGTTGAACCTTTCAGAACTTCGCACTGGCAAGATTGCATACTGGTTATCTGGTGAATCGGTTGATACAGAAGAACTGTCTATGGACATAGATGCCATTCTGAACCGTAGGCTGTAAAGCATGGATTTTCGGTTGCTCTAGCCCAATGTGTGGGGGTAGAAACTCCTGACTAGTGCTGGGTGGCGATTCGGAAATCATACTTGTCGAAGGTTAGCCAACGGACATAGTTGCTTCGGACCGCGAAGCTGCCGAAGCCGGCCTCAAAGAGGCCGAAAAGACCGCGTTTCGCATAATCTACAGGCTTGGTCTATCAGTGATACGTTGTTTCGCCGCCTTCGGCGGCGGCTTCGGCAGCTCCGCTACGCTCCGCAGTCCGAAGCAACCTTAGTTTGCTCGCTAACTATAGACAGTTATGATTCGGAAATCACCACCCAGAGAACGATTTCAGAAATATTCCCTAGTTATTCAAACTCGTAAGCGGCGCGGGTATCCTTCCACCCATCTGCACAAACGCCTGCGATGCTCCATCGGGTATTGCCATAATCGGTGACTCACCGAAGAGGCCGCCGAACACGGCGCGGTCTCCGGCTTTTTTGCCTGGGACCGGGATGATGCGCACTGAGGTAGTCTTACGGTTAATGACACCAATCGCGAGTTCGTCCATAGCCAGGGCTGCAAGAGTTTCGGCGGATGTGTCTCCGGGCAGGGCGACCATGTCCAGACCTACGGAGCACACACTGGTCATCGCTTCCAGCTTCTCAAGGGTCAAGTGACCATCCTCGGCAGCTTTTGCAAGGGCGGAATCCTCAGCAACTGGAATGAACGCGCCAGATAGACCACCCACCGATGACGACGCGAACGCGCCGCCCTTCTTTACAGCATCATTGAGCATTGCAAGCGCGGCGGTGGTGCCGGGACCTCCCACATGTGGAATGCCCATCGCCTGGAATATCTCACCCACACTGTCGCCGATCTCCGGCGTTGGCGCAAGAGAAAGGTCCACTATCCCAAACTCAGCCCCGATGGCTTTCGCAACTTCTCTGCCTATCAGCTCTCCGCACCGGGTTACGCGGAACGCTGTGTTCTTGATTTCCTCGGCAACATTACCCAGGTTGCAGTCGCGATTATTCTGCCTGAGCCGCTCGATGGCGCGCTTCACAACTCCCGGCCCGCTTACACCGATGTTGATCACAGTCTCAGGTTCACCTATCCCCTTATAAGCACCAGCCATAAATGGGTTATCCTCGGGCATGTTGGCGAACACACTCAGTTTGCAACAACCAAACCCGTCAGCGTCGGCCGTGAGCGCCGCTGTATCCCGCCATATCCGGCCGAGCAGCAGCAGCGCGTCAACATTAATACCCGCCTTGGTAGATGCGGCGTTGACGGATGTGCACAGGCGTGTGGTCTGTGAGAGCACATCGGGCAGGCTCTCGATCAGTGCGCGGTCGGCAACGGTCATCCCCTTTTGCACCAGCGCGGAGTAGCCACCTATGATATCGATACCGGCTAGCTCAGCGGCCTCATCAAGAGTATGCGCCACCTGCAGCAGTCCATCCCTGTCATGCCCCGCCATAACGTCAGCAATAGGGCTCACCGCCACGCGCTTGTTCACAATCGGAATGCCATATCGCCTGGAAATCGACTGGCACACCCCAATCAGAGGCGACGCATAACGCACAATCTTCTCTTTGATCAGCCTGCATGACCGGTCAAGATCCCTGTCAGCGCAGTCGAATAGGTCAACCCCCATATTAACCGCGCGCACATCCAAATGCTCATTCTGGAGCATCTCAATTATCTGAAGAGTCTCATCTAAGCCAATCACTGGTGTAACCTCTGTGAGTCTAATATTATTGGAAGGAAAAGGTGTCAGGTAATGGGTGTCGGGTGCCAGACCTGATGCCCGATACCCCGATGGTTAAGGCTGTGCCCCGATGGTCCGGGATCTGCGATCTCGGACCCACCTCTTGCGGATCTGTGATCCGCTCCCCCAATTTGCCCAATCCGCATATCAATCATACAATGTTCTCGTATGCGTTACGTGGTGGCATCAGGAGATGCCATTCTGCCACTGCGGGCCACATCAGAGATGTGCCCGAACTTTGATATACCGGCACCCGACACCCGGCACCAATCCCTATCTGCCTTACGAGTATCGCGGGCTGATGCTACCTGTAGCTTGGAATATATTCGCGTGCTGGAAGTGGACAGCTAGCCCGAACTCCTTGCCGACTCTCTCCAAGCCGGTTTGAAGCTCTTCCACATCAATTCCCACAGGCACCGACACTTGCGCTAGCATCAGCAATGTTCCCTCGTGCACATAGGAGTAGAAGTCGTCTATATTGACCTTGCGTTCTTTTAAGTAGCAGGTAGCTTTGGATATGATGCCTTTCTGGTCACTGCCCTGCATGCTGAGGGTGAACCGTTCCGCCTCCGCAATGGGTCCAGCAGACTCTTCGCTGTAGGGCTTGATACTGACTTCCAACTCGCCAACCTCGCCCGTTCGCTCCACAGCCTGTCGAATTTCCGACTGCGTGCGCTCGTCCGGCATCTCCACTGATATAATAAGTGTGAAATAACCCCGCATAACCGTCTGGCTGAGGTGTGTGATATTGCCACTCAATCCAGCGAGCGCTGTGCTGACATCGCACACAATTCCCACACGGTCCCTGGCCATCACGGTAAGAATATACTCTTTCATAAAGCCTCCAGCACAACCCCGACAACTAATATTGTAGCAGATGAAGTCAACTTCGGGGGCTACTGGTTGACCACATCACGATTGCCGACTATCATAACAACAACATACTCAACAATTGCGGCATTTCTCTGAATATGTGAGGTTAGCAGATTGAGGGACGCACTCGTGTTTTGGGCTATATTAACGTGTCTATTTGCGGCAGATATACCGTCCGATGGGGATACGGGACCAGTGGCGACGTCGCATTATCTGCCACCTCAGACTATATCATTACGTGAAACGGCTAGAGAGAGAGCCCTGTATGATCTGCAGCGTGGCCCCGTGCTTATATCGGGTACAGTGAGCGTTGAGAAATCGGCTCAAGTGTTAGTAAGGGTAACTACAAGCCTGGGTAGTTGTGTTCAACGGGAGTTCGCAGCGGTAAACGGTCACTTTATGTGCAGATATCCTATAGACTTTTCATGTGCACCCAGTCTGAAGCCGGGGATGCTCTTTATAGATGCCACGCCGGAAACCGGTTTCAACAAATACAACAGCGCAGAGATTGGAATCATAGTATACGACGGCAAGAATCACGTTCTACCCGATCTTCCAGCGTGGGTGACGTCGGACCTTCGAGATAAAGCGGGCCGGACTGATCAAAATAGCAGCAAATGGCTCACTTTTCGGACTCTCGCCAATTTATATATGAGAAGCCGGGCAGCGCGGATTGTCGGAGTTGGAACGCCTGGCTTCGATGTCGCGAATAAGGCTGATCTCGAGTATTTCAAGGACAATATCTCCTGGTATGACTTCTCTGGACGTGATCGTGACTGGTCCACGCCTCTCAATAACCGAACTGCGCGGACGTTCTGGCAGTCTGTGTGGCGGACTTGGTACAATCCCACAAACGACCACCCGCTGGATGGCAATCCAAAGAACCTCGCCGTGTTGAACTACATGCCCTATGCGTTCAGCAACGATTACTCAGATATCCTCATTATGTATCTGATGCGCCTTGCCGGAAAGGCTCCCTGCGAAGACAACATCCTCCAGATGAACAGAGAAGCGGTCCAAAACCTGCTTGCGATGCAGCACACCGGTGAGGATAACTTCGCTCTGCCGGATACCAGGGGCCACAGGGAGACCTACACCGCCGGCGCTTTCCACTATGGCATGTTCGATGACGGCAGCTATCTTACGGAAGGCAAGGGCTGGTTCTACAACCCCGAGTTCAGAGATTACGCGAATGGCGGTGTCTTGAACGGGCGCGCGACATGGGCACTCGGTGAGGCGATCAAAGCTGATCCCAAAGGGCCATTAGCTGCTAAGATCAAATCAGCCATTGCGTTGTCGGTAAAGTTCTGTCTCGGCGACGCGCTCAAATACGGGTATGCTCACACGACGAAAAAGGGTAATGTCTTCTGGCGTGACGCTGGTGAACACGCTTATTTGACGCTTGGGCTGCTCGCGGCGTGTTCGGTGGACCCGAATATGCAGGTTCCCGATCCTTCTGGAAAGCCGCAGACGATTCGTGCGGTATGTATTTCATCGCTAAACGCTCTCGTTGAGCTTCAGAAAGCGAACTACCAGTGGGCGGTATATCCTAATGTCGACAGCATGTGCATAGCCGCTCTTGCTGACGGGGTCGAACTGCTGGGCGAGTGCCCGGACTCAACCGCATGGAAGAAAGCCGCCACAGGCGCTGCCGATGCGTGGATGAACGCCGCATTCGACCCAAAAGAATATCCCGCCAAGCCTGTGCACTTCGGATTGCGTATATCCGACAAGGAGATGACCTATAAGTGGTCGCGTCTGAATGGCAGCGGCTGGGCCCCTCACAACTTCATATTTTTCTATCAATCCGGCCATTGGATTCACGCTCTCTCGCGATTATATTCGGTAACCAGCGACACCAGATATAAAGACCGTGCCGAATCCATAGTTTCATATTTACTGGGAGATAACCCCTGGGGAGTGCGGCTGCTTAATGAGTTGGGCGGGCTTTACAACTGGGTGGAGGATACGGACAATGATGGCATAGAGGATAAGCTCAAGCAGGACATGTATCCCGAATCCACATGCTTCACACAGATCGGTATATACCATTTGTTGAATGCAGTCGTCGCTGAGAAATAAAGGAGTACAAAGGTGAGCACCGAAGAAACCATCCCCGTATTACTGGACACTGATATTGGATCTGATATAGATGATGCGGTCTGCCTGGCATACCTGCTCAGACAGCCTCGATGCGAATTAGTCGGGATAACAACCGTCAGCGGCCAGCCGATGGAGCGAGCGATGCTTGCTGATGCAATGTGCCGTGCTGCTGGCGTAACAAACATCCCAATTCACAGTGGCGCTGAGGAGCCTCTGCTTGTGCCTGCAAAGCAACCTGTAGCGCCACAGGCTGTGGTTCTTGATACGCTTGCTCACAGGACGGATTTTGAACCGAACACAGCGGTGGAGTTCATGCGGCAGACTATACGCAGCAGGCCCGGCGAGATTACGCTTTTGGGGATAGGTCCGCTCACGAATATCGCGCTGCTTTTCGCTACCGATTCTGAAATCCCTGCTATGCTCAAGCAATTGGTGTTGATGTGCGGGACATATCCCAGTGGACAGGAATGGAACGCGATATGTGACCCGCACGCCACTGCAATCGTCTACAATGCGCCGGTCAAGCGGCATATATCCATCGGCCTTAATGTTACCTTACGCTGCCAGATGAAAGCTGATGAGTGCCGCAAAAAGTTTACCGGCAGCGTGCTGGAGGCCGCCGCAAAGATGGCGGAAGTCTGGTTCAAAGAACGGGATTCGATCTGCTTCCATGATCCTCTGGCAGCCACGGTCATTTTTGAACCGGATACATGCAAGTATGAGAGTGGCAAGGTATTTATCGATTTGAGTGATGAGAAAACCGCTGGCGAGATACGTTGGGATACGCAAACAGATGACAAGCCACACACAGCCGCAGTGGATGTGGATGTAGAACGTTTCTTTGATCACTACTTCTCGATTGCTGCAGGCAACTAAGCCATCAACCGCCTGCCTGCCATTCATTGACACTCTATGGCCTCCGTGATATACTCTGGTGGAATCTGGCGGCGGAGGTTATTAACCAGGCGTGAGTGTGTTTAGCATTGGTTTTGGCAACTATGTCTCTCGTGAGCGCGTGATTGCCATAGTCTCAACTGATTCATCGCCTATCAAACGCGCCGTCCAGGAAGCACGTAAAGAAGGCAACCTCATCGACGCCACCCAGGGCCGGAAAACCAAGAGCGCGGTATTTATGGACGATGGGCGGCTGGTGCTTTCCGGGCTTGGACCGGAGACACTGGCGAAACGTGTCGATGCGCTGGTTACAGAGGAACAAGATGCAGACCTGGGATAAATATGTTCGCAAGAGCGGCCTGTTGTTTGTGTTGTCGGGCCCGTCGGGTGTCGGCAAAGATGCGGTTCTCGAAGAACTGTCGAGGATATATCCCGGGTTCCGCCGATGCGTTACGGCAACCACCCGGCAGCCGCGTTTTGGCGAAGTTGACGGTGTGGACTACACTTTTATGAGCGTCGACGAGTTTCGGGAGCGAGCCGAGTTGGGCGAGTTTCTGGAATATGCGCATGTTCATGGGAATCTCTACGGCACTCCGAAGCAGTGGGTGCAAGACCAGCTTTGGAAAGGTAAGGACGTTATATTAAAGATAGACGTCCAGGGTGGCTTGAGCGTAAAAGAGCAGATGCCGTCCGCTATACTCGTGTTTTTGGTGCCACCGTCGCTTGAGGAATTGGAAAAGCGGCTCCGCGGCAGGCTTACGGAAAACGACGAGGAAGTGAGCAAGCGTCTTCTTGATGCTCGTCGCGAGCTTGATCAGATTCCGCATTACGAATACATTGTAGAAAACGATACTCTGTTACAGACTGCTGAAGAGTTAAAGGCGGTTATCATTGCCGAGCACTGCAGAATCCAACGGCAATAAGTGTACCGGTGGACTAACCGGAAAGAAGATCATCCTTGGCGTGACTGGAAGCGTGGCGGCCTACAAAGCTGCCTATATAGCCAGCGCTCTCGTGAAACGCGGAGCTGATGTGCACGTCGTGATGACCGAACACGCCACCAAGCTCATCGGTGAGGCCACATTCTGGTCACTCACAAGAAACAGAGTCATTGTTGATCTTTTTGAGCAGCCCACCATACCGGAGATCACTCACGTTTCGCTTCCAGAAAGCGCGGATTTACTTTTGATCGCCCCAGCGACTGCTAACATCATCGGCAAGATGGCCAACGGCCTCGCGGATGATATGCTGTCGACTATGGCGCTTACTGTACGTTGTCCTGTAATCATTGCACCGGCGATGAACTGCAATATGTATACGAACCCGGTGGTGGTTGCGAACCTGGGGCGGTTGAGGCAGTATGAGCGGATAATCGTGGAGCCGGACACGGGTATGCTGGCCTGTGGTGAAGAGGGCGTTGGAAGGCTTGCCGAGCCGGATAAGATCATTCGCGTAGTTGAAGAGACCCTGATGGGTGGCCCTCGCGATTATTCGGGCGTGAATGTGGTTGTAAGTGCGGGCCCGACCAGGGAACCTATTGATCCGGTCCGCTATATCAGCAACAGGTCTTCAGGCAAAATGGGTTATGCAATAGCCGAAGTTGCCGCGCGCAGGGGGGCGAATGTCACGCTTATCAGCGGTCCTACGGACCTTGCTGCGCCGGAAGGTGTCGAAGTGATCGACGTGACCACGGTGCAGGAAATGCACGATGCCGTGCTGGCGAATGCGAAAGACGCCAAGGTATTCGTTTCAGCCGCGGCGCCAGCGGATTTTGTCCCGGCGCAAATACGAGACCAAAAGGTCAAGAAGTCCGTTAAGTGGACTCTTGAGCTTGATCAGGCTCAGGATATACTCGCAGATGTGGGCTACAACAAGGGCAATACGGTGTTGGTGGGGTTTGCCGCCGAGACCCAGAACCTTGAAACCTACGCCATGGAAAAGCTGGGCAAGAAAAACCTTGACCTGATCGTCGCTAACGATGTCTCAGCGGGCAGTGACGTATTTGGCAGTGATACAAATCAAGTTACTTTATTCTCAAAGACGGGTGAGAAGATCGAGTGGCCTCGGATGTCAAAACGAGAAGTAGCAAACGGGATTCTCGACTACGTTAAGAGACATTTCTTGGAGGAGCTATCTTGAGTATTCAGGCGCACATGTTTACCTCTGAATCGGTTACGGAAGGACATCCGGATAAGCTGGCCGATCAGATTTCTGATGCCGTGCTCGATTCCATTTTGGAGCAGGACCCAACAGGGAGAGTAGCTTGTGAGACTCTTCTTTCTACCGGTCTGGTTATAGTGGCTGGTGAGGTCACCACTCGAGCGTATGTTGAGATTCCCGACATCGTCCGCAGGACCATCGAGCAAGTGGGTTATTCACGGGCGAAGTATGGTTTTGACTACCAGACCTGCGGCGTGCTTACGGCAATACAGGCCCAGTCACCCGATATCGCGGTGGGTGTTGATACCGGCGGCGCGGGCGACCAGGGAATGATGTTCGGCTTCGCTTGCGATGAAACTCCCGAGCTTATGCCTATGCCGATTATGCTCGCCCACAAGCTGGCGCGCAGGCTTGCCGCTGTCCGCAAAGATGGCGACCTTACATACCTCCGCCCGGACGGCAAAACGCAGGTGACGGTGCAGTATGAGAACGGTGTGCCCGTTCGCATTGATAAAGTGGTTCTCTCCACTCAGCACCAGCCCAACATTCCGCAGAGCACCATCCGCGACGACATGATCGAGCGAGTTATCCGGCCGCTTCTTCCAGAAGGCATGGTGGATGCGAAGACCGAGTATCTGGTCAATCCGACCGGCGTTTTCTCCGTAGGTGGGCCGCAGGCTGACACCGGTCTCACCGGTCGCAAGATCATTGTTGACACCTACGGCGGCATGGCTAAGCATGGCGGCGGCGCGTTCTCAGGAAAAGACCCGACCAAAGTCGACCGCTCGGCAGCTTATATGATGCGTTACGTGGCAAAGAACGTTGTGGCGGCTGGCCTCGCGAAGAGGTGCGAGCTGCAGGTTGCATATGCTATCGGCAAGGCTGAGCCGATGGGTGTTATGGTCGACACATGGCGGACTAATGCCATTCCTGAGGAGAAGATTGCCGAATTGATTCGCAAATACTTCGACCTCACCCCTCGTGGGATTATCGACAAGCTCGACCTGCGCAGGCCGATCTACAAGCAGACGGCTGCCTACGGCCACTTTGGTCGCACGGACCTCAGCGTGCCGTGGGAAGAGGTCGACATGGCCGATATTCTCAGGAAGGAAGCTGGGATATAGTTGTATGCCAGGGTTCTGGTGGATACTGGCGCGACCAGTCCGATAGAATCTCTGACTTATGAAATACCCGATGGCCTGATGGGCAGGGTGACTGCAGGCACGTGCGTGCTGGTCCCCCTGGGCACCCGCCAGGCCATTGGTTATGTTATAAGCCTTGAAGAAGTCTCAGAGATCGAGTCTACCCGCCCCATAATCGCCGATATAGATAGCCCTCTGCAAATCACTGAGGAAACTATCGACCTCGCCCGCTGGATTTCAATGCAATACCTCTGCCCCCTGCCGCGCGTGCTGGCGGGGATGCTGCCGGGAGTGATGCACTGCAAGGTGCAGGCAAAAGTCATTTTGACGGAGAGTCATGATCAACATCTCACTCCAGCCGAAACCAGGCTTTATGAGAGGATCAAGTCTTTCGATGCCCCGCCAACAGCCGATTCCCTCACCTCGGGTCCTGATAAGTCATCAATCCAGCGCGCTCTACGCCAGCTCGAAGTAAAGGGCGTTGCACGTCGGGAGTGGCATTTGATTGCCCCCAGCGGCAAACCCCGCGTGCTCAAAGGAGTAAGGCTTTCCGACCACGTTATGCGCGGAAGCTACGGCGGTGTCAGGCTGACAGACAAGCAGGAGCAGCTCATCGAGCTGATGCGTGGATTAGATCGCGAGGTTTCCATAGTCGAACTCACTCAAAAACACGGCGTCTCTGCGGCTGTGATAACAGGGCTTGAAAAGAAGCGGTGTCTGAAGAAAGTTGATATAATCACCCGTCGTGCGCCTGCATTCACGAGGGTAATGCAAGGACGAGTTGACCTGAGCGACGAGCAGCAGCAGGCTGTGGATGAGATCACGGGTTCGATGCGCTCCGGTGGCTATACGGGGCACATGCTCTTCGGCGTTACCGCCAGTGGCAAGACCGAGGTTTATCTCCGATGCATCGAATTGGCGCTGGAGTCCGGCAAGACAAGCCTTGTCCTTCTTCCCGAGATCGCCCTCACCACGCAGGTGATGAACATTTTTAAGAGCCGCTTCGGCGAGAACGTTGCGGTGCTGCACAGCGCGTTGTCGGCTGGGGAACGGTTTGATGAATGGGTGCGAATTCAAGAGGGTGAGGCGCGAGTGGTGCTTGGTGCGAGGTCCGCTGTGTTTGCTCCGGTCACTGACCTCGGCTTAGTGATTGTCGACGAGGAGCACGAAGGCAGTTACAAGCAGGACACCCCGCCACGCTATAATGGCCGCGATGTTGCTATTCAACGCGCCAAGGCTGCTGGGGCTGTATTGGTGTTAGGCAGCGCCACCCCCAGCATCGAAAGTTTTTCACGCGCCAAGGCCGGTGGTTATAATCTCATATCTATGCTCAAACGTATAGAAAACCGCCCAATGCCGCAGGTCTTTGTGGCCGATCTTCGTGAGGAATATACCAAGGGTGCGCCTACTATTTTTAGTGGCATTTTGAAGCAAGGCATACAGGACAGGCTCGCTCGCGGTGAGCAGGTGATATTATTTCAAAACCGCCGGGCGTATTCCACCTTTTTGCTTTGCCGCGATTGTGGGTTTGTCATGCGCTGTCCCAACTGCGCGGTTTCGCTGAAGTTTTATGCGTCTGAGCGTAAAATGGCCTGCCATCATTGCGATTATGAGGTCGCTGCCCCAACTGCGTGTCCCAAATGCCATAGCATTAAGATCGGTAAGTTCGGCATCGGCACTGAGCGTGTGGAGGAGGAAGTGCGCAAGGCATTTCCGACCGCGCGTGTTCTCAGGATGGACCGTGACACTACCGCTCGCAAAGGTTCACACGGTTCTATACTCGCTACGTTTCGAGCAGGCGAGGCTGACATATTAGTCGGCACTCAGATGATAGCCAAGGGATTGGACTTCCCAAATGTAACCCTTGTAGGCATCATCAGCGCGGACACATCAATCAACCTGCCGGACTTCCGGGCTGCCGAGCGCACATATCAACTTGCGTCCCAAGTCGCAGGCCGGTCGGGCAGGGGAACACGGCCGGGTGAAGTCGTGATACAAACGTTTGACCCAGAGCAATACGCCATCAAGTATGCGGTAAACCACGACTATGTCGGATTTTATAACACCGAACTCGAAATGCGCCGCGAGTTGAATTATCCACCATTCGGCTCACTTGTGAACATTGTTTCGCGCGACGCCGACGAGCGCCAGGCCAAAGAACGATTAGATACTCTGGTCACCGGCCTGAAATTAGCAAGAATGGTAGACCGAATGGGAGTAGAGATAAAAGGACCGTTTCCTGCGGTGCTCGCGAAGCTGCGAGGGGAATTTAGGTGGCACGTAGTCTTGAGGTCATCAGACCGGGAGAAGATGCTAAGCCTCTTAGGCGCATGTTTCGACCACAACCCCACGCTCCGAAGGAGCCTGACAGTGGATGTCGATCCAGTCTCAATGCTATAATACAATTTAGTGGGAAGAGAATTTAATCGCGACAGCGCGAAAGGGCGAAAGAACGAAAAGGGGCGAAGAGATAACGCAAGTTGCTTCGGACTGCGAAGCTGCCCCTTGGGCGACAGTGGTTCTGCAAGAACTGCGAAAGCCGAAGCCGCTGGACGTACAACGTGAACGGAGTCAGACAACGCATAACGCATTAACGCAAAACGCACAACGCCCTTGGTTGTTTCGGGAAGCCCTCTTCCCGAAACCGCCGGGCGCACAACGTGAACGAGACCAGCCAACGCGCAACGCATTAACGCAAAAACGCACAACGCCCTTCATGATTAATGATTGATACCTTCGGGGGAGCATGATATAGATATGGAAGCAGGCAAGATTGTAACTTACGGCAACGAGATTCTGCGAAAAAGGTCCGAAGAGGTCGAGGAGTTCAACAACGAGATCAAGGACCTTATCGAAGAAATGTACGTGACTCTAGCTGAGTCTCACGGTGTAGGCCTGGCTGGGCCGCAGGTGGGCGTGTCCAAGCGCGTGTTCGTTTATGATGTTGGCGAAGGTCATCACGCGTTGGTAAACCCGGTGATGCTTAGTTCCAGTGGGGAAGAGTGGGGGTTCGAGGGGTGCCTGAGCATCCCTGGACTGCAGGGCGAAGTGCCGCGTGCCACCCGCGTTGTCGTAATAGGCATCAATGAGGAAGGCAAGAAGGTGAAGGTCAAGGCCACCGGTCTGCTCGCCAGGTGTTTCCAACACGAGATGGACCACCTCGACGGCACCGTGTTCATCGACCGCGCCGACCCTGATACTCTTGAAATGGTCCCTATTAGTGAAGAGGGTGAAGAAGAAGGGGAGAGCTAGCATTGAATGTCATATTTGCCGGGACTAGCCCGTTTGCTGTGGCATCGCTGGAGAGGTTGATTGCCTCCGCGCATGACGTGCTGGCCGTGATTACCCAGCCGGACAAGCCCCGAGGACGCGGCAGGGGTATGCAGATCACTCCCGTGAAAGAAGTGGCACTTGCGCACGGTATCCCTGTGCTCCAACCTGAGAAAATAAGCGCCCCGGAGTCAGTCGCTCAGATCAAGAGCTACGGGCCCATAGGTGCGATGGTGGTAGTTGCTTATGGGCAGAAGATTTCCTCAGAACTGCTCGAATGGCCCGAACATGGCGTGGTGAACGTCCACGGCTCTATCCTGCCCAAATACCGAGGTGCTGCTCCCATTCAGCAGGCAGTCATAGAAGGCGAAACCCAGACCGGTGTTACCACAATGCTCATGGCTGAGGGTTGGGACACCGGCGATATACTTCTCCAAAAAAACATTGATATCCCTCCTGATGAAAACGCCGGTGAGCTATCCCAGCGTTTGGCGGTCATCGGCGGTGACTTGCTGATCGAAACGCTGAATGGACTTGAAGAAGGTCTCATCAGCCCAATTCCGCAGGATGATGAACTTGCAACAATGGCCCGGTCGCTGCGGCGGGATGCCGGTGTGATCGACTGGCGTCGAGGCGCTGCTGAGATTGTAAACCTGATTCGCGGATGCACTCCCAAGCCCGGCGCGTTCACCAAATTGCACAGTGCTATGATTAAAGTATGGAACGCGGCTATTGAGGAATCCGATGGCGCACAGGGTGAGCCGGGATCAGTTGTTAAGGCAGATAAGGATGCGGTGGTGATCGCAGCGGGCAATGGTTCAGTAAGATTAATAGATGTTCAAGCTGAGTCTCGCCAGAGGATGTCCGCAGCCGACTTCACCCGAGGCGCCAAGCTCCGACCTGGTGACATGTTCGAGGTATGGTTCAAAATGGCTGATTAATTCGCATTATTCTTGACTATACATTCTTGATTTGCCGTGAATTAGCTGTTATACTGCAACCGAGCGTGGTCGTGAGGAAACGATGGGTCAGATAGAAGAACGCCTTGATCGCGGTATCGGCCTGAAGAATGATGGTCTGTATGAAGAGGCTCAGGGCGAATTCAAGGCTATCCTCGAAGTCGACATCGACTGTGCAGAGGCGCACAGGCAGCTCGGGCTTGTCTACGGGTTCATTGGATTGTTTGATGAAGCCATAGAAGAGCTTATGGTAGCAGTTCGCCTGGATGAGCAGAACCTGTGTGCGCGTAACGATCTGGCACTCACATATTCCATGCTTGGAATGTGCGACGAAGCCAAGGCTGAGTTTGAGGCGGTTCTGATGGTGGACCCCACCAACGAAATAGCCCGCAACAATATTATTTACTTTGTATAGGACAATGAGCAAGAACAAACTTATCAAGGTTATTTTTGAGCCCGACGGAATGGATGTGTTCGTTCCGGCGGGCACGTTGCTATCTAAGGCTGCCTCGGCGGCCGGGCGCGCTGTCGAAGCGCCGTGCGGCGGCATGGGCACGTGTGGCAAGTGCAAGGTGATCGTGTCGGGCGTAGTCGGTGAGCCCGATGTCGCTGAACGGCGTGCTTTGACTGAAGAAGAACTCGCCTCGGGGATCAGGCTCGCATGCCGCACCAAAGTCGTTGGCGAGATAAGCGTTACCATTCCCGAGTCCAGCCGGTCGATGGTGCAGAAGATTTTAAGTCAGGGCGTGCTGCGTGAGTGCGCGTTGATGTCGAGTGTAACCAAGGCCTACTGCGAACTTGCCGCGCCTACGCTTGAGGACGAGAGAGCCGAGTTCGAGCGGCTTGCGGTGTATCTTGAGGCGCAGGACATCCAGCTCAAACCTAACCTCAATGTCATTCGCGGGCTATCGTCCCGCATGAGATCGGGCGATTACAAGGTCACAGCCGTGATGTATGGTGACGAATTGATCGCAGTCGAGTGCGGCGACACCACCGAGCAGTGCTACGGCATCGCCTATGACCTCGGCAGCACCACTATCGTCGGTTATCTTATGAACCTGAAGACCGGCGATGAGATGGCTGTGTCGGCTGTGATGAACCCGCAGGTGGTCTACGGCGACGACCTCGTTGCACGCATTAGCTTTGCCACTACCCAGGAGGGCGGCGCGCAGATGCTGCAGTCGGCCGCTGTCGACGCAATGAACCGCATAGCTTCTGACCTCGCGGCGTCGGCGAAGATATTCCTCGGAAACATATACAAGGCCACCGTTGTCGGCAACACTTGCATGAGTCATCTTCTCCTGGGTATTGATGTTTCCAGCCTCGGTCAGTCGCCCTATGTGCCCAGCGTCTGCAGCGATATCACACTACCCGCGCACGAACTTGGTTTGGAGTTCTGCTCAGAAGCAAAAGTTGTCGTACTACCCAACATCGCGGGTTTCGTGGGTGCGGACACAGTGGGTGTTATGCTCTCAAGCATGTGTGAGGATGACGGCACCACCCGGCTTGCCGTCGATATCGGTACCAACGGCGAAATGGCGCTGCTCCACGGTGGCAAGACCTATGTTTGCTCGGCAGCAGCCGGTCCTGCATTTGAGGGTGCCGGAATAAGCTGCGGAATGCGCGGCGCTCCGGGAGCAATCGACAGCGTTGTGATAGGGGAGACCGTTCGCATAAGCACAGTGAACAACCGAAAACCCATCGGGATATGTGGATCGGGTCTAG
This sequence comes from bacterium, assembly GCA_021373255.1. GTDB lineage: Bacteria > Armatimonadota > UBA5829 > UBA5829 > UBA5829 > UBA5829. Next base: position 2,322 of record JAJFTD010000106.1, on the reverse strand, counting down.
TTGATGCAGTGGCGCAGATGCTGGACGCGGGAATAGTCGATGACACCGGCAGGATGCTTTCACCCGTTGATGCCGGTTTTCTGCCCGAAGCGGTAAGCCAGCGGATCATCGAGACGGAGCGAGGGGTGGAGTTTGTGCTTGCCACCAAACAGGAGTCCGGCTCGGGCAAGGCTATTACACTTACCGCAGGCGACATCAGGCACCTACAACTGGCCAAGGGTTCTATCCATGCTGCCATCCAGACTCTGATCAAGACCGCAGGGACCAGTGACGACCAGCTTTCACAGATCCTGCTCGCCGGTGCATTCGGCAACTACATCAGGGTTGAAAGCGCAATCCGCATTGGCCTGATTCCACCAATCGATAGGGAAAAAGTGGTTTCCATAGGCAACGCCGCAGGCGCAGGTGCAAGGCTCGCGCTGTTGTGCGAACAGGAAACGGCTCTGGCCCGCCAAATAGCCCACAAAGCCCGGCATCTGGAACTTGCCGTGTTGCCTGATTACCAGATGGAGTTGATGGAACGGATGATGTTCCCGTCTGCGATGGAGTTGGTTGGGGAATAATACCCAGAATCGCACCAACTGCCATAAAAGAATCACACAGCAATAATAGTATATTTACTGATTTTTGATGTTGCATTTATGTGGTAGCATGCTACATTATTGCAAGACAGGCGAGTGTGATGACGAGATTCCGGCTATTTCAGATAATCGCAATGTTAGCATGCCTGCAGTGTAGCGCGTGGGCTCAGAGCTACAATGTCACATGGTCTTCTATCAACTCAAGCGGCGGCGTTATGTCCGGTGCTGCATATAAGGTGAACGGTTCTGTAGGCCAGGCTGCTGCCGGAACATCGAAGAGTGTAAACCTCTTCCACTGGATCGGATTTTGGAGCGGAGATGTACCGAACCCAATCCCAGTCAGCAGCATCAAAGCCGCGAAGTGTATGGCGGACGGCACATTTGTCAGCATCGCCGGTCAGATTGCAAGCACATCTTCAGAAGATTTTGGAAACCGATTCTGGATTCAAGATCCAAACCGTGCAAATGGGATTATGGTTCTCGCACCGGCTGGAGTGCTTGATGGACTGGCGCGAGGCAGTATCGTAAATGTAATCGGTACACTTGGCACAGCCCCAAATGGCGTGCGCTGCTTTACCGGCCCAGTGGTCTTCATAACAAGTTCGACCACCCCTCCGAATCCACTCGGCATGCCGGGTAAGTCTATTGGCGGAGCGGACTTCGGTATTTCACCGCTCGGTCAGATCGGTCCTGATAGCGGGGTCGGGTTGAATAATATCGGCTTATTGGTGCGAACCTGGAGCAAGGTCATTCCAGGTGACGCCGGATTCCTCACCATCGACGACGGCTCCGGCACACCGATTCGAATCCCCGAACGCGCCCTCGCACATTCATATAATGTGGGAGATTTCGTCACCCTGATAGGTATATCTGACTTAGACAACAACAGTGGCAGCTATCAACGTCTGGTAATCCCCCGCAATGCGGAGGATATGGTGCCATAACCTGCATCGGGACGCCACCACCTACCACAAACTGCGCCATCTCAAGCTGCCAGATAGATTTTGTTTATTTGTATGGCAAAATACGTAAGTTAGTTATTGCATGCCTGCCAATGAATGTATATACTGGTAGGGATGTAGCTGTACTAGCACATCCGTAATGTCGAACGGCGTTGGCGACGGCTTCGGCATTGCGCACAAGGTAAACATTAGGAGGAGCTAAAGTGGCAGATATGGAAGCTCTAGCGCAGGCGATTATTAATGGTAAAGCGCCTGATGCAAAGCAACTGACCGACCAGGCACTCGCAGAGGGCGTTTCCCCTAGCGATGTTCTGAACAACGGTCTCGTGGCCGGCATGAACGTGGTCGGCTCAAAATTTAAGAATAATGAATTTTATGTTCCTGAAGTCCTCATTGCTGCTCGTGCGATGAAGACCGCGATGGAAGTGCTCAAGCCCAGGCTCGCCGCCAGCGGCGTTGAGGCTAAGGGCAAGGTTGCTATCGGCACAGTCCGCGGCGACCTGCACGACATCGGCAAGAACCTCGTTGCTATGATGCTTGAGGGCGCTGGCTTTGAAATCATGGACTTGGGCGTCGACGTGAAGCCCGAAGTCTTTGTTCAGGCCGTTAAGGATGGCGCGAACGTAGTCGCTCTGTCCGCCTTGCTTACTACCACAATGCCTGCTATGAAGGACACTGTCGAAGCTCTGAAGGCTGAGGGTGTTCGGGACAAGGCGTATGTTATGATCGGTGGCGCCCCTGTCACGCAGAACTACTCCGATGAGATAGGCGCGGATGGA
>JAJFTD010000102.1 GCA_021373255.1 bacterium | reverse complement strand
GCTTCTTCCACGCGATGTGGTTTGTTGGCTGTGCAATTTTTGCTTGCCCGGGTGATAAGGTTATCTATTGTAGACGCGTAGTGGACATCCTCGCGCTCTTTAGTCCGCCTGCCGCCAGCCATACCGTAAGTAGCCGATACACCTTCCGGCAGATCAGGCACTTCAATCTCTGATATTCTCTGCTGAAGAATGTCGGCGAGCGCGATTGCCTCGTCCGCGTGGCGTTCAGTCACTATCCCGAACTCATCCCCACCGTAGCGGCACAGGAAGTCGAGATCAGGGTCGACACCCTTTTTCAGCACTGATGCGACCTGCTTAATGACATTGTCCCCAACCACGTGTCCATATTTCTTATTAAACTGCCCGAAGCGGTTGAGATCAAAGAGGATAAGGCTGATCTCAGTTCCTCGCTTGAGCGCGTTCATTGACCATTCGCGGAAGCTGTCCGACCAGGGGAGATCGGTAAGGGGGTCATAAGTTCTGCCGAGCTCAGGCATAAGATCGCCATGAGAAACGATGCCAACTAATTGGCCGTCCTCCATAACTACCAGGTGACCGGCTCCGGTTTCGCTCATCACGTCGGCGGCGTCATATATAGGGGTATCGGGTTCGATGGTGATGAAATCACGGCTCATCACCTCTTCGATAGCAGCGTCCTGTGGTTCTCCCAGGAGATTGAGCAGCGTAATAAGACCCACTACACCCTCGCCGTTAACGACGGGAAGCGCGCCGATATTGTGCCCCTTCATCAAGAGAACGGCGGACTTTACACGCGCGGTTGGGCTCAACCACACAACATCGGCCGTCATCAAATCTCTGATAGTTTTCATTGAATCCTCAGGGAGATTAGTGCAATGATTGTGCCTTTGCGGCTGGATGAATTACCAGTTGTCGCAAAGATGGTGTTGAGCGGGGACTTGGGGGCAGGGCTACTGCTAAGACCAAGTTCCGCCGGATTAGCTTCCTGCTCATCCGCGTTATTTGCCTTAGCAGAATAACGCGGACTCAATTACCACCTGAAGCCGGTCCGTCGGCATAATGAAGTAATTTTACAATTCATGCGGACGCATGTCAACGGGCACTTTTGCCTGGATTGACATTCAGGCTTGTCTTCTTGTATCCTTAAGAAAATATGAAACTCGTAGTCAATAATTCCAAGCTGGCTGGGACGGTGGATATTCCAGGGTCTAAATCCCACACCATCCGTGCGGTGGCGATTGCCTCTCTTGCAGAGGGGGATTCCGTCATACGCAGGCCGCTTGCCGCGTCGGATACTCTGGCGGCTGTGGAGGCTTATAGTCGGCTTGGGGCTGGAGTTCGAACCCAAGAGGACTGGCTGGTGAGCGGCGGACGCCTGAGTGTGCCTGATGATGTGATTGATGTCGGCAACTCCGGCACCACGTTGTATATAGCACTGGGCTCGGCGTGTCTTGTTGATGGAGTAAGCGTGTTCACAGGCGATGAGCAGATCAGGCGCAGACCTGCAGGGCCGCTTATTGAGGCGCTGAACGGGCTGGGGGCGAGGGTGGAATCTACCCGTGGTAATGGCATGGCCCCGATAATCGTTCACGGCCCGATGAAGGGCGGGGAGATCCGCTTGGATGGCAGCAAGACATCGCAATATCTGAGCAGCCTGCTGATCAACTGCCCTCTCGCTGAAGGCAATTCGGTCATTGAAGTGGATAACCTCACCGAGAGGCCCTATGTCGAGATGACACTGCGGTGGATTGAAGAGCAGGGCATCAGTGTGAAGAACGAAGACTTCCGGCGGTTTACGATACCCGGCGGACAGGCTTACAAGCCATTCAACCGTGCAGTCCCCTCGGACTGGAGTTCGGCTGCGTTCTTCCTGTGCGCGGCTGCGATCATCGGCGCGGAGCTTACCCTCACAGGCCTGGACATGAACGACACCCAGGGCGATAAGGCGATAGTCGATATGCTGTGTAAAATGGGCGCGATGGTGGAGCAGACTGCGAATGGAATTCACATATTCGGTGGTAGCCTCAGGGGCGCTGTTCTAGATTTGTCCGATACTCCCGACGCGCTTCCCGCCCTCGCAGTCACGGCGTGCTTTGCTGATGGCGAAACCAGGCTGGTAAACGTGCCGCAGGCCCGGCTCAAGGAAACAGACCGGATATCAGTGATGCACATGGAGTTGGCAAAACTCGGCGCTGATGTGGAAGAATTGCCCGATGGGCTGGTCATACATGGCGGCAAACAACTTGCAGCCGCAGAGGTTCATGGTCACAGTGATCACCGTGTTATAATGGCACTTGCAATAGCCGGACTTTGCATTGATGGTGAAACAGTAATTGATACAGCCGAAGCGCTCAACGTGACGTTCCCCACATTCGTGGAGCTAATGACGAGTATCGGCGCGAATATGCGTATATCGGATTGCTAGTGGGTCATTTGTCGCCATAAATACGACGCCAGGTTGTATCGGGAAACCCCTTTCCCGATACCGCCCCTTGGGCGACAGTGGTTCTGAAAGAACCGCGAGAGCCGAACGCACGGAGATTTCGGGAAAAGGGTTTCCCGAAATAACTGGTAAACCGTCTACCCTTTTTCTCAGGAGGTTTTAGAACTTGTTAGGTAATACTTTCGGCAGAATGTTCAGGATCACCGCTTGCGGTGAGTCTTACGGAGACGCCCTTGTGGCGATTATAGATGGGTGCCCCGCGGGGTTGGAAATTTCCGACGAGTATGTGCAAAAAGAACTCGATGCCCGCAGGCCCGGTACTTCGCCGTTGGACTCGCCCAGGCAGGAGACCGACCAGGTGCACATCTTCTCAGGTATTCGCGATGGGTTCACCACCGGCGCTCCCCTGGGAATGATCATCCATAACGTCGACCGCCACGATATCCATGTGAAACAGTATTTCGACGTTAAAGACCTCATCCGACCTGGACATGCCGAGTATACATATGCAGTGAAATATGGTGAGTTTGCGGATTGGTGCGGGGCAGGCAGAGCCAGTGGCCGCGAGACCTGTATGCGCGTGGCAGCAGGCGCTGTGGCTATGAAGATTTTGGAGAAGCAGGATATCAAGGTCCTCGGGTATGTAAAAGAATGCATGGGCGTCAAAGCTCGCGATCTTTCGTTTGAGGATATCGAACGCAACTACCGCGCGAACATGATCAACTGCCCGGACGAAGAAGCCGCCAAGAAGATGATCGACCGTGTGTTGGAGATCAAAGAAGAGGGCGACACCGCCGGCGGTGTGGTGGAAGTGATCGCCAGGGGAGTTCCGGCGGGGCTGGGTGAGCCTGTGTTCGACAAGCTCAACGCCACACTTGCGCACGGTCTGATGAGCATCGGCTCTGTAAAGGGCGTGGAGTTCGGCGCGGGCTTTGGGGTCGCCAACATGAAGGGCTCAGAGTGCAATGACATACCCTACGTCGGTGAGGACAAAAAAGTCCACTTCCGCACCAACAGAGCAGGTGGAATCGAGGGCGGCATCTCCAATGGTGAGGATATCGTGATCAGGCTCGCTGTGAAGCCGACTGCGACGGTCTCCATCGAACAGGACACGGTAAACATGGCTACGATGGAAAACACCAAGCTCGGCGCTATCACCCGAAGAGACCCCACCATCACGGCACGCCTGGTAGCCGTCGCGGAGTCAATGGTGCGCGTAACGCTGCTGGACCATTTAATGATGTGGCGCGGCTACGATGCAATCCAGGGGATTGAGCACCGATTGGGTTAGAGAATACGATTAGTATCGGGGTCGCCAATGTCCGGCGACTCCGATTATTATTTACGCCTTCTGCCAACGCGAGAAATCGCCACTGTCTACCTCTACGAATGGCTGGCCTTTGGTTTTATCGTCTCGTTCTAGGTGGGCTACACCCTCGGCTACTCCGAGGAATGTGAAGATTTCCCCCTTTGGGCCCCGTACTTTATCATTTCGTTTGATCCCGTAGATAGACGGGCCTGTGTTCGCGATTATGTCTCTGCGCAGTACAGCAATCGGTTTCTCCAATTTGATGCCTCCATGTTGTCTGCAATAATGCGGGTTAGAATTGCTGCGTGCGAAGCAGCACAAGCGTGCATGCCTCCTGCACTTGTATACCTGCCTGCTCGCACCGGCCTTTCAGCTCATCGTTTTCAGCGCCGGGATTTAGTATGACCCTGCGTGGGTGCTTGGCGATGATTTCGTCGATGAGCGGGGTGGAGTTCTTCTCACCCAGGTAGACCGTAATCGTATCCAGGGGCTCATCAATGTCACCAAG
>JAJFTD010000098.1 GCA_021373255.1 bacterium | reverse complement strand
GTGAAGATAGTCCACATTACCAACCCGTTCCTTGGAGGACGGTTGATGTGGCTGGGGTGGGCGAGTGTGCCCGTTACCCTGCTTTGGGTGCTGATGGTTACCAAGGCCGTTGACTGCATGGACGGCATGGACGGCCTGGCGGCTGGAATTGCTGCAATCGCATCGGCAACGCTGATGTTTATGGCAATCCGATCAGGAGCCAAGTTTGAGATATCCGCAGTAATGGCGGCTGCTCTTGTTGGAGGAACTGTTGGGTTCCTGCGGTATAATTATCCTCCGGCTAAGATATTTATGGGCACTGTTGGTGCCCAATTCCTCGGGTTTATGCTCGCGGGGATTTCCATAGCGGGGGCGTTCAAGATTGCTGCGTTCGTGGCGGTGGCCGCACCTGTGCTGGTCCTGGGTGTGCCACTTTTTGATACTGCATTCGTGGTGCTAAGGCGGATTGCTACCGGCAAGAGGATAGACGAGGCCGACACAAGCCACCTTCACCACAGGCTCACAAGCAAGGGTTTTTCACACAGACAGGTGATATGGTTCATTTACGGGCTTACATTCGTGTTTTGCGCCGTCGCATATGCGCTTTTCACCTACGTCAGATGAGAGGGTTCGAGACAATTGTCGAATAATAGGACTACCCCTATCAAGATTCTGGCAGTATGTGGCACAAGGCCGGATACTGTCAAGATGGCTCCGGTTGTGCTCGAACTAAAAAAGCACCCGCAGGAAGCCGAACTCGTGCTCGCTGTGACAGGTCAGCACAGGGAGATGCTGGAGCAAGTTCTGCACGCATTCAAGCTCCAACCCGACTTTGATCTCAATATCATGTCGGCTAGACAAACCCTCGCTCAGATCTCGACCCGTGCATTAGAAGGTCTAGACAGGGTGATCGATGAAGTCAAGCCCGATCTCGTCCTCGCGCAGGGTGATACCAGCACAACATTCATAGCCAGCCTCGCCGCATTTTACCATAAAGTCCCATTTGGCCATGTTGAGGCGGGATTGCGCACCGATAATAAATATAACCCGTTCCCGGAAGAGATGAATCGCCGGCTGACTGGAGTTATCGCCGATCTGCATTTCGCCCCTACCGAGCAGTCCAGAATGAACTTGCTTAAGGAGGGTGTGAGGGATGACGTTGTCTTTGTGACCGGCAACACAGTCATAGATGCCCTGCTTAGCATCGCGGCTGGTGATTATCATTTTGACGACGAGAGAGTTCGTGCGGCTGCAGAATCGGGAAAGATGATACTGCTCACGGCCCACCGGCGTGAAAACTGGGGTGATCCGATGCGCGATATCTGCACAGCAGTAAAGCGAATATTGGCACGCAACCCGGATTTCACTGTAGTTTTCCCTGTGCACAAAAACCCGATTGTGCGAGATGTGGTTTTTCCGGAACTTCAAGCTGAGCAGCGCGTAATACTTATAGAGCCGCCGGAGTATGTGCCGTTTGTGCACATGATCAAATCGGCATATATAGTGCTGACGGATTCCGGTGGGGTGCAGGAAGAGGCGCCATCGCTGGGTAAGCCTGTTCTGGTGCTGCGAACAACCACCGAACGCCCGGAGGGTGTGGATGCGGGAAGCGCAAAACTCGTCGGGACCGATGTAAATACAATTGTAACCGAGGCTCAGAAACTGCTCACTGATAGTGCAGCGTATTCCGCAATGGCCGAGGCGAAAAATCCCTACGGTGACGGGCACGCGGCAGAGAGGATTTGGGAGATCATCCGCTCCCGGTACCTGGCCTGATGGCAACAAATGTGGAAACTGCAATTCGAGTGATCTGGGGATTGCTGGTGCGACTGGTCGTGGTGACCGGCACCGCTTATGTGTTGTATCGCGTAAGGTCGATTCTCATATCTCTTATCCTCGCAATTCTTCTTACCTATGCGCTCCTGCCGTTGGTAGACTGGCTATGTGCCAAGAGAATCAAGGGACTGCATCACAAGACTCAACGCCTGCTTGCTACCATTATTACGTTTATTGTATTCATCGGCTTTGTAGGTGGATGTGTAACAGTGATGGTGACGCCATTTACCGAAGAAGTTACTCGATTTACTGATAATGTTCAGGAATATGGCAATCAGACAAAGGCTTGGCTGGCAAGCGCAGGCAAATGGTATGCGAAGACGGTTCCTGCGGACATGAAGGTTTTAATTGGTAAAATGGACCCGCAGGCAGTCCCTAAAGCGCTCGGTAAGTATACACAAGGCGCGCTTGATACCACAAAATCGTGGGTAAAGTTCGCCCTGGACCTTGTCCTGATACCAGTGATAGCGTTCTACTTTGTTTTGGACCACCGATCCCTCACCAGGGAGATGTACAGCCTCGTTCCACGCAAACGCAGACGTGAAGCCGTAAGAATTGGTCACGAGGCCGGGGCGATACTCAAAGGATATGTAGTGGGGCAGATAATTCTTTGTGCACTGGCTGGATTGCTCACTGGGCTGTTCCTGACAATAATGGGCGTGCCTTACGTTGTGGTGTTGGCATTATTTGCGGCTGTGACGAGAGCGATTCCCGTGATCGGGCCAGTAGTTAGCGGTATTCCGATTGTACTTGTGGGATTGTTAAATTTCCCCGGTCTCGGAATGGCGGCCTGGCTGACAGTTTTTGTTGTTGTAATGCACTTTGCTGAAAGCAAGTTCATTATGCCGAGGCTCATTGGCGCAAGGCTTCACCTGCATCCGGCCGTTGTTATCATTGTGCTGCTCATAGGAGCTGAGTTCTTTGGGTTGATCGGCATGTTCCTTGCCGCTCCTGTTGCAGCGATCGTGCGTGAGCTGCTGCGATTATACTACGTGCGGCCACCAATACGTGGCATTACAAGAAAAGAACAAGCAGACGCTGCAATAATCTAGCGTAACATTCTGATTTGAGGTAACTTCATATTGTCTGCAATACAAGCAATAATCCTCGGGGCCATTCAAGGCCTTACAGAATTCATACCCGTGAGTAGTTCCGGTCATCTGATTGCTGTCCCTTATCTACTTGGCTGGAATTATCAAGGAAAGACCTTTGATGTTGCCGCACACTTGGGGACGCTGGTCGCCGTGGTCGCGTTCTACTGGCGCGATTGGGTGATGATGTTCTCCAGTTTCTATTCTCATGTAGTTAAGCATGAGTCTTACGAGAAACAAGAAGTGGGTGGGGGAACCGGGCGGCTATTGGTCCCGATTATCATCGCTTGCATACCTGCGGCTATCGCCGGAGTTGTTTGGGGAGACGTGATAGAAAATCAGCTCAGTAAATGGTATTTTGTCGCCCCTACATTGGTGATATTCGGTGCCTTGATGCTTGTCGCTGATAGGTTAGGCAAGAAACAACGCGACGTAAGTCGAATGAACTACGGTGATTATATACTGATAGGAATCGCACAGGCACTGGCGCTGTTCCCTGGTGTGTCAAGATCAGGAATTACAATTACTACCGGATTGTTCCGAGGTTTGGACAGACCTGCAGCCGCTCGTTTCAGTTTCTTGTTGTCTACACCTATTATCTTCGGCGCTGGTTTAGTTGCTGCGAAACACCTTGCAAAAACAGGTCTTCCGGCTGGTGAATCAGGAGCATTTATAGCTGGATTTATAAGTGCGGCGATTTTCGGCTATATCGCTATTAAGGTGTTGATTAGCTTCCTTCAAAAGAATACCTTAACGGCGTTTGCAATTTACAGGTTCGCATTGGCAGCATTTCTGGTTGGCGTATTTATGCTTAAGAAATAGCGTTATTGGAAGCGTGGAATAAGACAAAAAGTATTGACACTCACAGCCGTAGAGTGTAAAATATACTGCGTCGTGGATAGGGAACTGCGGGGACGTGGCGGAATGGCAGACGCGCTTGGTTGAGGGCCAAGTGAGCGCAAGCTCATGTGAGTTCGACTCTCACCGTCCCCACCATCTACGAGAGTGCTACGGGCGATTAGCGCAGTGGGAGCGCACTTCGTTCACACCGAAGGGGTCACTGGTTCGAATCCAGTATCGCCCACCATCACCTCAGTTGATCTCCAAACTGGTCACTTCTTAAAAGCTCTTTCGCTGCAGTGGTAATTATCTTCACCTGAGAAAAAAGCTACGTAAATCTGCTGAGCATATATTGCATTTTTGGAATCCTGATGTATACTATAGTCAACGCAGCTATAACAAACTCAACACGCGTTCAGGGAGAAGATTATGAGTAAGATTATCGCATTTGCAGCTCATCCCGATGATATTGAGTTCGCATGTGCGGGAACTCTCGCGAAGTATAAAGCAGCGGGATGGGATGTGGGTATTGCGATCAGCACGAATGGCGAGGTAGGTTCACCTACACTGAGTAAAGCGGAAATAGCCGCTGTGCGTAAGGCTGAGGCTAGTGCGTCGGCTTCTTTGATCGGTGCTGAATTCTTCTGGCTCGGTTACCCGGATGAGTTTTTGTTCAATAATCGAGAGACTCGTCTTCACTATATAAATGTGATAAGGCAGTTCCGCCCGGACATAATCATCTGCCCGGATAAAGATTCGGATTATCATCCCGATCACACCACGACAGGACAAATTATCTGGGATACACATGTGATGGTGACCGTCCCAAACATCGAAACTAAAGCCCTGGCATGTGAGAAGATTCCAGAGATCTTTTATATGGACACAGTTGCAGGTGTAAATTTTATGCCGGAGTTCTATATTGATATTTCCGATTACTGGGATACTAAGGAAGCGATGATCGCTTGCCATAAGAGCCAGGATTCTTGGATGGTAGATCAGTATGGTGTATCAACTGTTGAGTTCGGGAAGACTGCATCTCGTTACAGAGGATTCCAAGCCGGGTGTAAATATGCCGAGGCGTTCCGCAAACCTAAATTCTTCCCTGGAAACACCACTCGCAGCCAATTGATGCCGTAACACCTGGAGGAAATCAAGTTGTATTCTGTAGCAATCGAATGGAAAGATAGATGCCCGAATGGCCAGGTAGCCGTTCGCAATGGGAAGTTGCACTCAATCACTGTAGCAAAAGGTGACGGCGAGGCAATTGGCGATAAATTCTCTAAAGCGCAACGACTGATTTTGAATATAGATGACGTAAATGTCGACCATGGTGATGAGGCCACTGTAGTAACTGTAAACTCGGACGCATTGCCGTTCAGCTTCATCCTGCGTGATGTGAATACTGATTACCCGATTTTTATTCCTGAGTATTCAGTTGTCGTGACAGATGTGTCTGATTCGCGCAGTTATGATGAGATTCAAAATGCAATCATCGCACTGGGCGGGAAAACAAAGCTGGAGATTATCGAGACAGAGGATGAAGAGTGTTACGATAATGCCGCCGAGCATACTCGTGATCAAGTCTGCCCCACATGGCTCGGCCTCAGTCGTGATGTTCGATTCTTTGAGTTTGATGAACGGCTGCATACATGGGGTCAGAATGGGCCTGCAGTACGTCCGAGATATCCAAATGGCTATCTGACTGAAAAGCACCAGCATCCACAATCACCCTGCGCTGGTCAGCAGCTTCATTACAACTTCCGTATGGGCAAGGGCATCGGATGTGTTGAAGATAAGTCAAGACATCTTGAAGACGGGGTGCTCCCCATAGTTGTAGGCAAGCAGGTAGATGATGAAGTCGATTATAACTACACTCTTTTTACATCGCTTGAGCGTTCATCTCTAGCGTCAAACACCGTGCAGGGGACCCATTATCTGGTCGCGTCTGCAAGCATGTATGGATTCAACTTAACACCGGAGTATGAAAAAGCAATTGAGGAAATGCTTCCATCCGAGTTTTATGATCGTGAGGAAACTGTTCTCTACTGCCGTGTAGTTGCAACAAACAACGCAATTGTCCCAAGGTATGCCTGGCTCCGTGCACCTATACCTTTTGATCAGAGTAATGACACGTTTTATAATACCGGTCTGGGGTCGTTTGAAGAGGGTAAGTTCTTTTGCACTGCCAAGCTCAATGGCAAGCCGTGGCCAAAGGACGAGGTCACAATACTCATCAAACCTGGTGAGACAGCCACGATGGACTTCGCCTTGCCTTACAATCCGCTCCCGAAAGATCGAGCAAAGCAGCTTCTAGCACAGGATTTTGATACCCGCCACTCCGAGTGCCGAGAGTATTGGCTTAACAAACTGCGTGCAGCCGCGACAATGCGCGTGCCTGAGCAACGTATTTCCGAGATGATCCTGGCTGGCTTGATTCACCTGGACATGATCACATTCGGGCGCGAGCCCGACGGCACACTTTCTCCAACCATTGGTGTTTATTGTCCCATTGGAACAGAGAGTGCTCCTATTATCCAGTTCATGGATTCTATGGGCCTGCATGACATCGCACGTCGGTGCCTGGATTTCTTCTTTGAGACCCAGCATGAAGATGGTTTTATTCAGAGTTTTTGCCATTATGAGTTAGAAACCCAAGCAGTCCTATGGTGCGCGGGTGAGCACTACCGATACACGCGTGACGACGATTGGGTGCGGCGAATAGAACCGAATATCCTCAAAGCGTGCGAGTATCTGCGAGCGTGGCGGGCACGCAATATGCGCGATGAACTCCGAAGCATAGGCTACGGCCTGCTGGAGGGTTCTGTCGCCGACCCGGTTGAACCTTTCCGCCACTTTACAGCAAACGGTTACTATTATGTGGGTCTCAGCCGTGCTGCGGAGATGCTCAAAAACGTTAATCCAGAGCAGGCAAAGGCAATAAGAGCAGAAGCCGATGCAGTAAAGACTGATGTGAGGACTGCGTGTTTGGATGCAATGGCAAAGTCGCCCGTAGTTCCGCTCGGAGATGGAACGTGGAGCCCGACGATCCCAGCGTGGGCAGAATCCACATTCCCGACATTTCTTGCGCTCGATAAGAATACAGCCTACACGCACGGCACATTCGTTGCACGCGATGCAATGATCGGCCCAATGTATCTGGTATTCTGTGAGGTCTTCGACTATATTGAGCCGATTGCTGATACGATGATCAAATATTTCACTGACATCCTGCATACTCGCAATGTTGCGCTGAGCCAACCTTATTACTGCCGACAACCTGAGCTTCACCTTAAGCGAGGTGAGACAAAAGCATTCCTGAAAGCATATTACAACTGCTTCTCCGGCTTAGCTGACAGGGAAACATACAGCTTTTATGAGCACTTCTACCACGTAAGCCCACACAAAACGCATGAAGAGGGCTGGTTCCTTATGGAAACCCGCTGGATGCTTTATATGGAAGATGGTGATACATTAAAGCTTCTTCAAGGCGCTCCTAGGAAGTGGCTGGAAAGCGGAAAAGAAATAGAGATAAAAAATGCTGCCAGCTACTTCGGCCCAATATCAATGAAGATAAAATCGCAACTGGATCAAAGCAAGATCCATGTAAAAATAGAATGTAATACAGATCGAAAGCCGAAGTGTGTCCAGATAAGACTCCCGCACCCGGATGGCTGTAAAGCTGTGAGAGTGTCGACCGGTAAATACGATCCTATATCAGAATCTGTTATAATCGATTCGTTCACGGGTAGTATCGATCTGGTTCTTGAATTCTAATACAGCGTGTATCCCCGCACAAATTGTGCGGGGATACACGCTCATCTAACCAAGCATGAATGCCGGGCAGGCCTTGACACAAAACCACTAATATGCTTTAATATATCCGGCATTGGGGGCGGTTTCTCGCGGTTGGCTCAGTGAGTGCGCTTTGTCTATTTTGGAAATGCAACTGACCTGATCCACGCATCGCTTCCGTGTTCAGTGCGGGAGTAGTTCAGTGGTAGAGCGTCAGCTTCCCAAGCTGAATGTCGCGGGTTCGAATCCCGTCTCCCGCTCCATATGATCGAGGCGACGTAGCCAAGTGGTTAAGGCAGCGGTCTGCAAAATCGCTATCACCAGTTCGATTCTGGTCGTCGCCTCCACAATTTTCATTCGCGGCCGATTAGCTCAATGGATAGAGCGCCGCCGTCCTAAGGCGGGCGTTGGGGGTTCGATTCCCTCATCGGCCACCAAGTAGACGAAGTCGGAAGCCGACAAATGCCAGGCTTCCGATTTTGAGCATGTCACCGCGGAGAGGTGGCAGAGTGGTTGATTGCGCTTGTCTCGAAAACAAGTAAGCTGCAAGGCTTCGCGGGTTCGACTCCCGCCCTCTCCGCCATTAAATTCCCGCCGCATCAGACTATCCGCCAGGCACTTACCATTGCAGGAACTATCCCCATTTGATACCATGGTATCAGCGTTATGACTACATCGAATCGAAACTTCATAGTATATACCTGGGGATGCCAAATGAATGAGGATGACGCGGAGCAGATCGCAAACCTCCTCATGCAGATGGGCTACTCCCAGACGGATTCCCCGGAAGAAGCTGACGTGGCTATGCTGGTGACTTGCAGCGTGCGAGAAAAGCCGGAAGATAAAGCCAAGAGCATGCTGGGCAGGCTCAGAGATATAAAGAGCGAGAGGCCAGGTATGATAATTGGCGTGTGCGGGTGTATGGCGCAACGCGAGGGTGAAAAGCTAAAGAGGGGCAGACCTTATCTGGATCTCGTAATAGGCACGGCTAACATATGGCAAATCCCTGATTTGATAAGGCAGGTGCAAGCCCGGCGCAGGTTCACCTCGGCGTTGGACTTGCCCGAAACCAGCAGCGACCCGCTCACAACGCCCACACGCATCGATCGAGAAGGTGACGCGCTAAAGAGCTTTGTGCCGGTGATGTATGGCTGCAACAACTTCTGCGCCTATTGCGTAGTTCCATATGTACGCGGCCGTGAGCGTAGCCGTCCTTTGGATGAAATTGTGCTAGAGATACATGATCTTGCACGAAAGGGACGAAGAGAAGTAACACTCCTCGGACAAAACGTAAACTCTTATGGCTCCACGCTGGATACAAAGGTCGATTTCGCCGATTTACTAAGAGCTGTAAGCGCGGTGCCGGGCATTGAGCGTATACGGTTCACAACATCTCACCCGAAAGACTTGTCCGACCGGCTGATTGACGCGATGCGTGAATTGCAAAATGTATGCGAGCATATACACCTGGCTGTGCAGTCTGGTGACGATGAAGTGTTGCGGCGGATGAATCGAAAATATACTTCGGCACACTACCGAGAGCGTGTCGCTGCACTGCGGGCGGCCGTGCCGGATATTGCGATCACTACAGACTTTCTTGTAGGTTTTCCTGGTGAAACTGAGGAGCAATTCCAAAATACGATACGCCTTGCTGAAGACATCCGGTTCGATGCGGCATTTATGTTCGCATATAATGTGATCCCGAACACCGCCGCCGAAAAGATGGACGGTCAACTTACCCGTTCTGAAAAAAACGAGCGGTTGGGGCGGTTAATCGAGGTGCAAAACCGCATTACCTGTGAGATCAACAGCAGCCAGATCGGCAATGTATATGAAGTGCTGGTCGAGGGTGTGAGCCCTAAAGATAAAAGACGGATTACAGGCCTTACACGGCAGAACAAGACCGTCAATTTTAAAGGCAACCCCGACATGGTCGGCAAGATGGTGAAAGTAAGAGCCCTGGAGGGCCATTTATACGGGTTTGTGGGCGAACTGGTTGAAGTTTGTGAACCAGTATGTGCTTGAGACTACCCACTGGAGACTGACTATTGGACGTTAAAAAAGTAACACCGATGGTGGCCCAGTATCAGGCTATCAAAGAACAATATCCCGACGTGATTTTGATGTTCCGGCTGGGGGATTTCTACGAGATGTTCGGAGATGATGCCGCTATAGCATCTCGTGAGCTGGAGATTGTGCTTACGTCACGCTCGCAGGGCTACGCGGCAGATGTCCCAATGTGCGGCTTTCCGCATCACGCCGTTGAGCGCTATGTCGCGAGGTTGATCTCCAAGGGTTATCGGGTTGCTATATGCGATCAACTTGAAGACCCCAAGAAAACCAAGAAAATCGTCAAGCGAGGAGTTACTCGGGTTGTTACTCCCGGCACCGTTCTTGAAGATGGTATGCTCGACGCAAAGGCCAATAATTACCTCGTAGCTATCGCCAGCGAGCCTGATATATATGGTGTAGCAGTAGTGGATGTCTCCACGGGCGAATTCGCCGTAACTGAGATCAACAGCAAGGATGCTTCGCACCGTCTACTGGAAGAATTAGGCCGGCTGGCGCCTGCTGAAGTGTTGGTAAAGGAGATAGACGCCGACCTCTCGGAGCCTATCAGGCGCGGTACCTCAGCGAGTGTAACCAAATACCAGGACAACTCCATTTACCGCAAGAGCGCCAGGGAGATGCTTACAGAGCATTTCCACACAGATTCGCTGCGTGGGTTCGGCGCAGAAGACATGAGCGTGGGTCTTGAGGCAGCGGCGATGGTGCTGGATTATCTTAAGCAAACCAACGCCAACGCGCTGCAGTCTATCGCCGGGATGATGACCTACTCCACAAGTGGTTTTATGGTCCTCGATGCCGCTGCTCGCCGCAATCTTGAGCTTACCCATTCGATGTCAGCAGAGACTCGCGGGGCAAGCCTGCTTTCTATTATTGATAAGTCACGTACCGCAATGGGCGGTAGGCTACTAAGGAAGTGGCTGGATCAGCCGCTGCTGGACGTGAAGCAGATCAATCGCCGGTTGGATTCTGTTGAAGAGTTCTACAACGATGCCCTGCTGCGTGGCGATGTGCGTGAAATCCTCGGTGGGGTGCAGGACCTTGAGCGGTTGATGGCGCGAATCGTAGCGGAGAGCGCTAACGCGAGGGATCTTGTGGGCCTCGCGCAGTCGATCAAAAAGTTGCCGGAGCTTACCGCTGTTCTGCAGAATGTCCAAACCGAACGCCTTAAGACGCTCACATCTGCAGTAGAGTTCCTGGAGCCATTGGTTGAGCTGATCGAGAAGGCTATTGTGCAAGACCCGCCGCTTCTTGTTCGAGAGGGCGGCATCATTGCCGAGGGCTATAACCCGGACCTGGACGAGCTCCGCCTAGCATCGCGTGATGGTAAGGCCTGGATAGCAACCCTCGAGTCCGATGAGCGTGAGAGAACAGGCATCCGCAATCTTAAAGTGGGCTACAACTCAGTATTCGGTTATTACTTAGAGGTAACCAAGCCCAATCTTCACCTCGTGCCTGAAGATTACATTCGCAAACAGACCACTACAAATTCGGAGCGATTCATCACGCCGTCCCTGAAGGAGATGGAAGCAAAGGTGCTCGGCGCTGATGAAAAAGCCGCCGAGTTGGAATATAAAATCTTCTGCGAAGTGCGAAACAGTGTGGCGGACGAAGCGCTTAAGGTTGTTAAAGTGGCGAGAGCGGTGGCGGAAGTTGACGTGCTCGCGGCGTTGGCTGAAATCGCGGCAGCAAAGGGTTTTGTAAAACCGCTGGTAGATGACGGTGATGATATTCGCATAAGAAATGGCCGTCACCCCGTGGTGGAGCATTTCATTCAGGAAAGATTTGTGCCCAACGACACCGTCGTGAACTGCGACTCGGATCAGCTCCTAATTATCACCGGTCCGAATATGGCCGGCAAGTCTACCTATCTACGCCAGGTCGCGCTGATCACGCTTCTCGCTCAAATGGGCAGTTTCGTTCCTGCTGATGAGGCTGTTGTGGGAGTTGTAGACCGCATATTTACCCGCGTTGGTGCGCACGATGAGCTTGCCAGCGGCCAGAGCACATTCATGGTGGAGATGAACGAAACTGCAAGCATACTCAACAACGCAACACGCCGCAGCTTAATTGTGCTCGATGAAATAGGGCGGGGGACCTCTACCTACGATGGCTTGTCAATAGCGTGGGCAGTCGCTGAGCAGATCAACGCTCTCGGTGCAAAAACCCTCTTCGCAACGCACTATCATCACCTAAACGAACTCGAAAAGCAGCTAAAGGGTGTAAAAAACTACCGAATAGCCGTGCGAGAAGAGAAAGACCGTATAGTCTGGTTGCGAAAGATCATGCCTGGTGGAACTGATCGAAGCTACGGCATAGAAGTCGCCAGGCTCGCGGGTCTGCCACCAGAGGCAATAGAACGTGCGAAAGAGATTCTCAAAGAACTGGAATCCAACGGCACCAGTTCCCGAGCAACCGGTAAAGGCGCGAAAGTGAGCGCAAAACGTGAGACCCTGCAGCTGACTCTATTTGAAGGCGAGAAGCATCCTGTCATAGATGAGATCGAAAAGTTAGACATAGCTACCATGTCACCTATTGAGGCGATGAACAAGTTATACGATATACAGAAGCAATTAGAAAGATCTTAAGGTATGTCAGAAGAAGTTCTGTCGACAAATCGAATATCCCTCTTGGACGAGCACACCGCTAACCGAATCGCAGCGGGTGAAGTAGTCGAGCGCCCGGCTTCTGTTGTTAAAGAGTTGGTGGAGAACTCTATTGATGCCGGTGCCACGCAGATTACCGTGACGTTAGAAGAGGGTGGCAAAGACCTTATCAAGATTGTCGATAATGGCTGCGGGATGACTCGGGATGACGCCGTGCTCTCGCTGCAGAGGCACGCTACATCTAAGATCAGAGACGCAGAGGATCTGGAGCATATCGGCACATTGGGGTTCCGCGGTGAGGCACTGCCTAGTATCGCTTCGGTGTCTGTTATTGAGATCGTCACCAAGAATGAATCGACCGATGGTGTTAGGTTGGAAATCGAGGCTGGGACAATTACTAATCTCGAGTCAGTCGGTGCTCCACAGGGGACCACTATCGCCGTTCGGAAGCTGTTCTTCAATACTCCTGCACGGTTAAAGTTTTTGAAGACTTCTCAAACAGAGTTGTCCCATATTACGGAGATTTTGGGCTGGTTCGCGATGGCGTATCCGTCCATCCACTTCCGATTGATACACAACGGACGCGAAATGCTGTCATCTCCCGGCACTGGAATTTGGCTTAACAGCATAACTCAGGTTATGGGTAAGGACACTGCAAAGCAGCTTGCGCCGGTGAAGTTCGAGACTCCTGTGATGAAAGTAGAGGGGTTTATATCAAATCCCGCGTTTACAAAAATCAACCGCCGAGATCAAGTGATCTTCGTCAATGGTCGCCCTATACGGAGCAAAACTGTTACCCATGCAATCGACCAGGCTTATCGTGGGCTCATACAGCCGGGACGGTACCCTGTGGCTGTGCTGTTCATAGATATGGTGCCGGAACTTGTCGATGTTAATGTGCATCCGACTAAGACTGAAGTCAAGTTTTCCAGTGAACACGAGGTGCATAGTGCGGTGCATAGGGCGGTAAACGAAGCATTGATGCAGGGAGCAGCAGCTCCTACGATAACGCAAGCTCATACACCCTCTGCACAGAGAACAACTTCCGACGAACCCGCATACAGACAGGCCAGCTTCTCAATGCCTGCAGAAGTGGATACCGAAGCATTTCGTGAAGCACTCGCTAAACGTCGTGAGGCGGCTGTTGCAGAATCGTTGGTAGATGTCGTCGATCCGTTTGTCTGGAAGAGTGATCATAAACCAGGTGAGGCAGTAGAAGAATCGCCAGTCCCTGAAGCGGATTTTGATGCCATCAGAACAGTCGGATTGCGTGGGGTTAAAGTAATAGGTCAAGCCAGAAACTTATACATTCTTGCACAATGTGATGATGGTGTGCTCATCATTGATCAGCATGTTGCTCACGAGAGAGTACTGTTTGATCAGATGCGTAAGTCGCGTGAGGAGAAAGGTGTGCCTATCCAGGGGTTGGTGGTTCCGACCAGCATCTCGCTGAGCGCAAAGGAAAGCGCCGTAGTCTCTCAACGCCTCGATGATCTCCGTAAAGCTGGATTTGAGCTGGAAATGTTCGGCGGCAGCACATATATAATGCGCGGCGCTCCGGCATCGGTCAAACCAAAAGATGCCGAAACGGTGCTGCGCGATATGATTCAGGAGCTTGTGGATCTCAGTATAGCAAAGCACCTGCTCGTTCGCCCGGACCAGGTGCTCATCACAGCCGCGTGTAAAATGGCAGTAAAGGCAGGCGAGTCTTTAGCAATGGAGGAAATGGACCGCTTGATAGAGGACTTGTTAAAGTGTGAAAATCCATTTACATGTCCCCACGGCCGCCCAATTATCATAAGTCTCTCCAACTGGGAACTCGACCGTAAGTTCAGAAGGGCATAATCTCGTACAGCCTACTCAATTGACGCCCCGGCCGTGTTATGGTACTATCTCCTACGGTAGATGAGGGGATAATTACGATATGGATAAACCGCTTGTTGCGATAGTCGGTCGCCCAAATGTGGGCAAATCGACTCTTTTTAATCGAATAGTGGGACGCAGGATTGCTATTGTCGAAGACACCGCCGGTATCACGCGGGATAGAATGTATGCGGAAGCTGAGTGGAATAGCAAGGAATTTGTTGTCATTGACACCGGTGGAATCACACTCGATGAGCGAGACCCGCTAAAGACACAGGTCACGGTTCAGGCGCAGGTCGCTTTGGACGAGGCTGATGTAATTCTTCTTATGGTGGACGCCGTCGCAGGGGTCACTCCATCGGATGAGGATATAGCAAACCACCTCCGTGGCTCCTCAAAGCCAGTGTTCATCGTGGCGAATAAAGCCGATAACCAGGTGCGGGATGCGGATTCTGCAGAGTTCTATGCGCTTGGGCTAGGGGAACTCTACCCGATCTCGGCGCTCAATGGACGTTCCGTCGCTGATTTGCTGGATGGAGTTGTAAAAGCGCTGCCGGAGGAAGGCACTGAAAGTCCTTACCCGGAAGATGCGATCAAGATTGCCATTATCGGCAGGCCTAACGTCGGCAAGTCGTCCCTTATGAATGCGATTATCGGCGAAAAGCGGATGATTGTGTCAGATATTCCAGGGACCACTAGAGATGCCGTCGACACAGTTGTCCAGCGCGGGGATCAAACTCTCGTGCTTGTTGATACTGCAGGCATAAGAAAAGCCGGAAAGATTCAAGGATCAATCGAGTACTATACGGTTCTCAGGGCTGTACGTGCGATGGAACGGGCGGATGTGGCGATGATCGTCATAGATGCATTCGATGGACTGCGTGATGGCGACAAGCGCGTTGCCGGATTCGCACACGAGGCCGGTCGTGCATGTGTAGTGGTTGTAAACAAGTGGGACCTGCTTTCTGAAGAGGATATGCATAAGTTCGCTGATGATGTGCGGCGGCAGATACCATTCTTGAGTTATGCGCCAATCGTCTTTACATCGGCAGTCACGGGTATGGGCGTCGTTGCCGCTGTGGATACTGCAATAGATGCGGCTTCCAATCATGCCATGCGAATATCCACCGGCGAACTCAACAGAATCATTCAGAATGCGGTTGATGCACACCCCTACGCTCGTAAGGGCAAAGAACTCCGGGTTAAGTATGTTACAATGCCCGACGTTAAGCCGCCTACTATCATTCTCTTTGTAAATGATCCTGAACTGGCACACTTCTCTTACGTCCGTTATCTGGAGAATCAGATACGTAAAGAGTACTCTTACGAGGGTACTCCGCTGAAGATCATAGTGAGGAAAGCGAAGAAGGAGAGAAAATAGATTGGCACACTGGCTTGCGCCGGTTATTAGTTATCTACTTGGCGCTATACCATTTGGCTTGATAATCGGCCTGTCGCGCGGAATAGACATCCGCAAGCTCGGAAGTGGCAACATAGGAGCATCCAACGTCCTGCGCACTCTTGGCACCGGCCCGGCTGTCGCTGTCTTTTTCTTTGATACGGTGAAAGGTCTAGCGGCGGTCATCATCGCTCACGCATTCGGCTTGAACCCTTATTTGGTGGTGGCGTGTGGCTTGATGAGTATCTTCGGACACACATTCTCAGTGTTTCTGGGCTTCAAGGGCGGAAAGGGTGTTGCCACCAGCCTGGGCGTGATTATCGGCCTGAATCCAGTTATTGCGGGTATTGCCTTTGTGATATGGTCTATTTTGGTGGCGGTAACCAGGTATATCTCACTCGCATCCATAGTTGCCACAATTTGGGTGGCGCTGGCAATGGTATTCTGGAAATCCATGGGAGTACCCATTCCATACCAGGCGTTGGCTTGCGTAGCTGCGCTTGCGATTATACTAAAACACACATCCAATATGAAACGGCTCATAAATGGTACGGAGGCAAAGATAGGGCAGAAGGTTGATCTCAGAGATAGTGTAAGAGGAGAAGAACCAGAATGATCGAGATGAGCCCGCATGTAAGGCTGGCGGTCGCAACGATTGATGCCTATGTAAGACATGGTGAAATAATAGACATTCCAGAATATGTGTCTAGGGATATGCTGGAGACAAGCGCGGGTGCGTTTGTGTGCTTGAAGATGGACGGCCAGCTCAGGGGATGTATAGGCACTATCGAGCCGGCTATGGATAATCTGGCGCTGGAGATTCGTGAGAACGCCATAAGTGCTGCAATGCGCGACCCCAGGTTTATGCCGGTAGAGGTACGGGAACTTGAACATATAATTTGTCAGGTCGACGTCCTATGCCCGCCGGAACCTGTTTATGATATCAAAGACCTTGATGCGAAGCGATATGGGGTGATAGTTGAGAGCGGATTGCGAAGGGGCTTGCTTCTGCCTGATCTGGATGGAGTAGACTCGCCTGAACAACAAATAGACATCGCGCGTCGCAAGGCTTTCATTAAACAAGATGATATGATCAAGCTCTACCGTTTCGAAATTGCAAGATTTGATTAAGCTCATCCATAACAACACACAACATTAATATAATAATCCACAGTCTCTGCTATTGGCACGGTTTTTGCATACATGAGTTCTCGGCTGGGGAACCGAAACGGAGGTCGGTATTCATGTATACGAGGACTGTGCTTTTTGTTTGTTTGATGATCTTTTCTCTTTCCGTTGTTTCAATGGCATCATTGCCTACTTGTAATGTGGTATACAACGGAAACACCACCATCTATCGTTACACCTACACCAACACCGATGAATCCAGCGATTTTGTTACAGGGCTACACATCTATGCACCCGTGGAACAATCGGCTGTGACTGAGTATGATCCCATGGCTGGATGGATGTTTAGCTTGCAGCAGGACACAAGCGGAGCCACGGATATAGCCTGGTGCACCGATGGTGAAGGGCTTGCCAGCGGAGCCAGCCTGGTGTTTAGTATCAGTGTTCCGTCATCGCTTGCGAGAGATGATAATTATGTGCTGGAAGATTTTCCTGTAGGTAACTGGGGCTATGATGTACAAAGCGTGCCGGGGGTTACATGGACGATGTTCGGCTCAGTTCCTGTCCCAGTGGGTTCCATTCCCGCCGCAGTGCCGGAGCCGGGCAGCCTGCTTGCGCTATTAGGTGGTTGTGCCACATTTGCAGTTAGGATAATTAAGACGAGAAGACGGTAATTAGCAGCATAGATTGGCGCGATATAGCGTAAAATATGATAAGATCAGCCCTCGCGGGAAATATGGTTTGACACTTCTCGCGAGGGTAGGTAAAATATAAGCGATTTACAAGCCCGGTGGTTTGGTGCAATGATGCCAGTATCCGGGCTGTTTTGGCGTCTAATCCGCATTATTCTTGATTAAATGAAATACCGCACTAAGGCTTGCGGCATTCAACTAAAGTGAATAATTCGGATGAAATGATGAATGGGACGGCACGTGCGGCGATGGCTGCGGCCGTTCTCTACTGCAAACCCAGTATCTAGGAGGAACGTATCACAATGGCAGTCAAAGTCGGAATTAACGGATTTGGCAGAATCGGTCGCCTGTCTCTGCGCGGAATGCTGGAGAACTATGGCAAGGACATAGAAGTCGTAGCAATTAACGACCTTTTCGACTCGAAGACCAACGCTCACCTTTTCAAGTATGACACTAACTACGGACCGTGGAAGGGTACCGTTGAGGCGGTTGAGGACGGAATCATCATCGACGGCAAGAAGATCGCCGTTTATGCTGAGAAGGACCCCGCGAACATTCCGTGGCAGAACCATGGCGTAGAGATCGTTGTCGAGAGCACCGGTATCTTCACAGATGCTACAAAGGCTGCTGCCCACAAGCACGGCACAGTGAAGAAAGTCATCATCTCCGCCCCTGCGAAGAATGAGGATGCCACGATTGTTATGGGCGTGAACGAAGACGTCTATGACGCAGCGAATCACAGCATAGTTTCCAACGCTAGCTGCACCACGAACTGCCTTGCGCCGTTCGCTAAGGCCCTTCACGATGCCATCGGTATTGAGAACGGTTTTATGAACACGATTCACTCCTACACCAATGACCAGAAGACCGCCGACCAGGCTCACAAGGATCCGAGAAGAGCCCGCGCAGCTGCAGTGAATATCATTCCGACCAGCACTGGTGCTGCCAAGGCCATTGGTCTTGTTATTCCTGATCTCAAAGGCAAGCTTCACGGTCTTTCTCTGCGCGTTCCTACACCGACAGTCTCCCTGGTTGACTTAACCCTCAACTTCAAGAGAGCGACCACGGTTGAAGAGATCAACGCCGCTGTAAAGGCCGCTGCTGATGGTCCTATGAAAGGAATCCTCGGTTACACCGAAGACGCTGTTGTTTCTTCCGACTTCAAGGGCGATCCTAGAAGCTCGATCTTCGATGGCCTTAGCACAATGATGATCGGCGACAAATTCGCCAAGGTTCTGAGCTGGTATGACAATGAGTGGGCTTACTCCATGAGAGTGGGCGACCTCATCAAGTTCATGGTTAAGAAAGGTCTGTAGGATGAATAAGAAGACCGTCAAGGATATCGACGTTCGCGGTAAGCGCGTTCTGGTCCGTGTGGACTTTAACGTGCCGCTGGATGCTGACCGCAAAATTACCGATGATCGGCGGATCGTTGCGGCACTTCCTACCATCAAGTACCTGATAGATAACGGCGCCCGGGTGATTCTTGTGTCTCACCTGGGTCGCCCGGAAACCGATGAGAATGGCAATGTAACTCCGGATTCGGTGAAGAAGTTCAACCTGGACCCGGTGGCACAGCGCCTCTCCGATCTTCTGGGCAAGCCGGTCAAGAAGGCTAGCGACTGCATCGGAGACGAGGTCAAAGCTGCCGCAATGAGCCTGCAGGACGGCGATGTGCTCCTCCTTGAGAACGTCAGGTTCTATAAGAAGGAGACAAAGAACGATCCTAAGTTCGCTGAACAGCTTGCCAGCATCGCTGAGCTTTATGTAAACGATGCTTTCGGGACCGCTCACAGAGCGCACGCATCTACCGAAGGTGTTACCAAGTTCGTACCCGGTGTCGCCGGATTCCTTATGGAAAAGGAACTTGACTACCTCGGAAGAGCGCTTGGCAACCCGGATCGACCGTTCCTTGCAATACTTGGCGGCGCTAAGGTAGCTGACAAGATCCCCGTGATCGATAATCTGCTTACCAAGGTAAACAGCCTGATCATCGGTGGTGGAATGGCCTACACATTCTTCAAGGCACAGGGGTTTGAAATCGGACAATCCCTTCTGGACGAAGCCGGTATAGAGCTTGCAAAGAACGCAATGAAGAAAGCCAGTGATCTAGGTGTGACACTGCTTTTGCCGGTAGATGTAGTCGTCGGTAAAGAGTTCAGCAACGACACTGAGAGCAAGGTTGTGCCTGTCGATCAGATTCCGTCTGATTGGATGGGAATGGATATCGGACCCGAGACAGTAAAGAAGTTCACCGAGGCCATTAACAGCTCCAAGACGATCGTCTGGAACGGCCCGATGGGTGTGTTCGAGATGCCCAACTTCGCAAAGGGGACTCGTGCTGTTGCTGAGGCTCTTGCGAATGCTGATGCTACCACGATCATTGGTGGCGGTGATTCCGCAGCCGCTGTAGAGCAGATGGGCTTTGCTGCCAAGATGAGCCACGTGTCCACCGGCGGTGGTGCTTCCCTTGAATTCCTTGAGGGCAAGGAACTACCGGGCGTGGTTGCGCTTCAGGACAAGTAATAGAAAAAGTAAACGGTTGTCAGTTGTTGGTGATTTGTTGGGTTGGGTGCGTGTGCACCGTCAACATTGCCTGTAACTGACAACTTTTTGTGAGGATAATTATGGCTAGAAAACCGTTTATTGCCGGTAATTGGAAAATGAACAAGACCATTGATGAGGGAATCGCCCTTGTCAATGAACTTAAGATTTTGGTTGGTGACGTTGCTGATGTGGACGTCGCTGTGTGCCCGACATTTGTAGCGTTGGCTAAAGTTGGCGACGCCATCAAGGGCAGCAACATTATGCTGGGTGGACAGGATACATTCTGGAAGGAGTCCGGTGCGTGGACGCGACAGATTGCTCCGTCTATGCTCAAGGACGCCGGTTGCCAGTGGGTAATTGTTGGTCACTCTGAGACCCGCGGGCGCTTCGGCACCGTGGACGCCGAGCTTGAGAGCGTGCTTTCATACTTCGGTGAGTCCGATACCACTGTAAATATGAAAGCCAAGGCTGCTTTTGCCGCTGGGATGACCCCGATCATTGCGTGTGGCGAGCTTCTTGCTGAACGCGAAGCAGGACAGACCGACCAGGTGATCGTAGGCCAGATGAAGATCGACCTCGCAGGCTTCACTAAGGAGCAGGCTATGAAGATGGTCATCGCTTACGAACCCGTCTGGGCGATCGGCACGGGCAAAGTTTGCGACTCCGACGAAGCTGACCGGGTGTGTGGCCTGATTCGTGGCGTTGTGAAGGATATGTATGGCGCTGATGTTGCCGATGCTGTGCGAATTCAGTATGGCGGCAGCGTAAAGCCGGATAATGCAGTCGAGTTGCTTGGCAAGCCGAACATCGACGGCGCGCTGGTGGGTGGCGCGGCTTTGAAGTCAAACGACTTTGCAGCAATCATCAAGGCAGCGAAATAGAGTTACATAATTTGGTTTGAGTCCGGGGCAGCAGTCTCGGGCTTAAACCCATAGAGGCGAACATATGCTCTATATAGGAACCTCGGGCTTCAGCTACGACGATTGGGTAGGGACCTTCTATCCAGAAAAGACTCCGAAGAAGAACATGCTGGCATATTACGCCCGCGTGTTTCCAGCCGTTGAGATTAATTCCACATATTATGCAATTCCTCCCGCATCATCATTCGCCGCAATGGCGCGGAATACTCCAGAGAACTTTAAGTTTGTAGTAAAGGCTCACAAGGAGATGACGCATGCAGATCAGCCAGAGCAAGGCGCATTCGACGCGTTCTTCTCGGCTGTGGAGCCACTGAAAGAAGCAGGCAAGTTAGGCTGCATACTAGTTCAATATCCATGGGGTTTCAAAAGAACCCATGAAAACGAAGCGAGGCTCCTGGAGCTAAAAGACAGGGTGGGGGGTTTACCCACAGTAATAGAGTTGAGAAACCAGGAATGGGCTGCTGACGAGACTTATGATTTTCTAGGAAATCTTGGCCTGGGATTCTGTTGTGTTGATGAGCCGGAGCTAAATGGGTTGATGCCGAGAACTGCGACCCGCACGTCCGGCATTGGCTATGTTCGTTTTCACGGGCGTAACTCCGAGAAGTGGTGGCAGCACGACCAGGCTTACGAACGCTATAACTATCTCTACCCCGAAGAAGAGCTGCAAGAGTGGGTTCCAAAGGTTGCGGCAATCGACAATGGCGCTTCCGATACGTATCTCTTTTTCAATAATCATTATAAAGGCAAAGCCGCCGATAATGCGCGAGCCTTCGCCAGAATGCTAGGCCTGACAATCAACGAACTACGCAACCCGAGGCAACTTACTCTCGATGACTTAGTGTTATAAGGCAGGAAGATTTACTTGCGTGGAGAACATGGTGTCAATTGGATTGCAGAGGAGGAAGTGTTATGCGTTATGTCAGTTTTATAGTTATTGCCGTATTCCTAATTACTTCAGTGGTCGCTTTTGCTGCAGAAGTTACCGACACAAAAGCACCGGAGAATGTGGCTGCAGCTAAGGTGACTATTTCTGCTGATGAGACTAAGATTGGGGAAGTACTCGATTCTCTGGCAAAGCAGTCGAAGCAGAGGATTATTATCGAATCTACTGTAAAGGGCACAGTGAAATTGTCTGTTAATGATGTGCCGATTGAGGCTGCACTTACAGCGGTTTGCAAGCCAGCCAAGCTGCAATGGCGAAAAATATACATCAGTCCCACCTGTCCCTTGCTTGATCAGCCGGATAAGTTTGCATCTACAGTTCGACTGATGTCTGGGCTTAGTTTCCCTGATATGGTAATGGCGGGGTCATCTGTAGATAAGTTTGGTGTGCACTTCCAAGACAAGAAAGCTGTCAATAGTGCAGAAACTATTGCACCAAAAGACCTGGGTATGACCCTTGTCTACCTGGTAACCAACGATGCTGCAGTTGCTGAGAAAAGTAAGCAGGCTGAGAAAGACAAGGCAGTTGATGAGTACACTGACCTTGCCAAAAAGCAGCTAGATGCATTTATGAAGATGACACCGGAAGAGCGCGAGAAAGCCCTGGTTGCGAGCATAAACCTGATGGACCAAGTGGACCCAAGCTATATGGCGGCGGCATCGCAAGCGTTGATGAATACAGACCCTGATACGTTCAAAAGAATTCAGGCCAGGTCCACAGAGATGATGTTCAGCATGTCCCAGGAAGACAGGCGCCGTATGATTAAGTTCGGTATGCAAATGCAAGGAACGATGACTCCAGAGCAGATTCAAATGCTTCAGGAAGATTCTAAAGCCGTAATGGAGGAGCTTGCTGCTGAGAATAATCAAAAATAGCCTGATTTGCGCGGTTGTGCAGTGGTTACAGTATCATTTATTGATCCAGCGTGAAAAATAGACATTATCGGGCCTTTATTAACTATTACTGCCTATATATGCCGTTAATTAGTAATATATGCCGACAACAGCCCTTGCCGATACTGCCTAAAAGCTTGTAAAATGCCAGCGTTAGCACTCGCGCATAACGAGTGCCAAATAGAAGACTTTTGCATTCTCAGGTTGGAGGTGTAAATAATGCTTAAGCCACTTGGAGACAGGATAATTGCTAAGGCAGTGTCGGCTGAGGAAGTTACAGCCGGTGGTATCGTGCTGCCGGACAGCGCGAAAGAAAAGCCGCAGGAAGCTGACATCATTGCTGTAGGCCCCGGAGTACAACTGGACTCTGGAAAGAAGTCACCGATGGACGTCAAAGTCGGCGACAGGGTTATCTATGGCAAGTATGCCGGAACAGAAGTAAAAATAGGAAGTGAAGAGTACGTTATACTCCGCCAGGAGGACGTCCTCGCCATCATAGAAAAGTAGGAGGCGACGGATACGTGGCAGCAAAAGATCTGAAGTTTCATGAAGAAGCGCGGCGCGCTATGGAGCGCGGCGTCAACAAGCTGGCGGATGCCGTCGGCGTGACCCTGGGTCCCCGGGGTCGTTATGCAATGATCGAGAAGAAGTTTGGCAGCCCCAGCATTATCAATGACGGTGTGACAATCGCTAAAGAGATTGAGATCGAAGACCGTTTTGAGAATGTGGGCGCGCAGTTGGTTCGCGAAGTCGCATCTAAGACCAATGATGTCGCTGGTGACGGAACCACGACTGCTACCGTTCTGGCTCAGTCCATCGTTCACGAGGGCTTCCTGAACGTGGCTGCAGGTGCGAAACCGATGGCTCTCAAGCGCGGTATCGATAAAGCCGTGGCAGCGGCTGTTGAAGAAATTAGGAAGCTGAGCACACCCGTTGAGCAGAAAGACGAAATTGCACAGGTTGCCAGCATTTCCGCTAATGATAACACCATCGGCGAGATCGTTGCTGACGCTATGGACAAAGTCGGTAAAGACGGAGTTATTACCGTTGAGGAGTCCAGGAGCACCGATACGGTTCTTGAGTGGGTTGAGGGGATGCAGTTTGACAAGGGTTATATCAGCCCCTACATGGTGACCGATACAGAGCGTATGGAAGCCAGCTATGAAGAACCGCTGATCCTCCTGTATGAGAAGAAAATCAGCTCCATCCAGGACCTCGTCCCGGTGTTGGAGAAGGTCGTCCAGATGGGCAAGCCGCTGGTTATTATCTCCGAAGATGTGGAGAGCGAAGCCCTTGCTACACTGGTTGTGAACAAGCTGCGCGGCAGCCTGCAGACTGTAGCTGTCAAGGCCCCTGGCTTCGGCGACAGGCGCAAGGCAATGATGCAGGATATCGCTATCCTCACTGGTGGAACATTCATCACCGAGGATTTGGGTATCAAGCTGGACAGCGTTGATTTGAATATGCTCGGCTCCGCTAAGAAGGTTGTTATCACAAAAGAGAATACGACGATCATTGAGGGTAAGGGCAGCCATGACGCAGTCAAGGGCCGCATATCTCAGATCAAGGCAGAGATCGAGCGCACTGATTCCAACTACGACCGCGAAAAGCTCCAGGAGCGATTGGCTAAGCTCTCCGGCGGCGTTGCTGTCGTCAGGGTGGGCGCAGCGACCGAGACCGAGCTCAAAGAGAAGAAGGCTCGCATTGAAGATGCTCTGTCTGCTACCCGCGCAGCCGTTGAAGAAGGTATTGTGCCAGGTGGCGGTATAACCCTGCTGAATATCATTCCCGCACTGGATAAAGTTACCGCGGAAGATGACGAAGCCATTGGCGTGAGAATAGTACGCAGAGCTCTCGAAGAGCCAGCACGCCGTATTGCAGCCAATGCCGGCGCTGAAGGTTCGGTAGTTGTTGGCAAGATCAAGTCAGCAAAGAAAGGCGTTGGCTTCAACGCTGCTACAGGCGAGTATGAGGATATGGTTAAGGCTGGGGTCGTGGATCCCGCGAAAGTGACCAGGACTGCCCTCCAGAACGCCGCGAGCATTGCCTCGCTGCTTCTCACTACTGAAGCAGTCATCACTGAAAAGCCTGAGGCCAAGCAGCCCGCGCCTCCAATGCCACCTGGCGGTATGGGTGGAATGGGTGGAATGGGCGGCGGCATGCCCGGCATGGGTATGATGTAGTCTAGTTCAACCGATTAATTGGCTGTCGACGGGGTTGCTTAATTCCGTCGACAGCTATACTTATTTAAGCTCGTGTTTGTGGCTCGTTGACACATCGCGATAACTCTGTTATCATATGTAAGATCACAGCCCCCCGAAGGAACTTGTCCCGCATCATTCATGAGTGGGCGAGACCGATTATTCCCCGGAAAGAGTATGATTGGGGCATCGCTGTATTACGGAGGCCCACGTGGCGGAGATTCACCCCTCTTCCATCGAAGAAATTGTATTGATCCTCGATTTCGGCGCACAATACACGCAGCTGATAGCAAGACGCGTGCGTGAGTGCAATGTCTACTGTGAGATCATATCCTTTGATACCCCACTTGATGAGATTCTGGCCCGAAAACCAAAGGGCATTATCTTTTCCGGCGGTCCCGCGAGCGTTTATGAAGAAGGCGCGCCCCGCTGTGACGAAGCTATTTATGATTGTGGAGTGCCTATCCTGGGAATATGCTACGGCGCTCAGCTTATGGCCTACCAACTTGGCGGCAAGGTAACCGCATGCGAGCAGAAGGAATACGGACGGACTGAACTTGAAGTGACGGATTCCTCCGGCCTTTTTGCAGGTCTGGAAAAAGATTTGATCTGCTGGATGAGTCACGGTGTCCTTGTAGAAGAGGCTCCTCCCGGCTTCAAGGCAGTTGCCCGAACAGCGAGCACACCGGTGGCTGCAATGGAAAACAGCGACCGTGATCTCTACGGTGTGCAGTTCCATCCCGAAGTCGTCCACACACCATGGGGAACAGAAATCCTGAGAAATTTCATGTATGGACCATGCGGGCTTAAAGGTTCCTGGACCATGGCGTCGTTCATTGAGACAGCGATAAAAGAGATCAGAGAAATAGTTGGGACTGATAGAGTAGTATGCGGAGTGAGTGGTGGTATCGATTCATGCACCGTGGCTGCACTGCTTCATAAAGCTATTGGAGACCAGCTTACTTGCATATTTGTTAACCACGGCCTCCTGCGGCTCAATGAAGGCGAGAAGGTAAGGCAAACATTTGATGATCACTTCAAGATCAATCTTGTCTATGTAGATGCCGAAGAACGGTTCTTGAAGCGGCTTGCCGGTGTTACAGATCCCGAACGCAAGCGCAAGATCATCGGTGAAGAATTTGTCAGAGTGTTTGAGGAGCATGCGTCACAAATCAGGGATGCCATATGGCTGGGACAGGGTACTCTTTATCCCGATGTTATCGAGAGTGGGACAAAGAACGCCGCGGTGATAAAGTCTCACCACAATGTAGGTGGGCTGCCTGAGGATATGAACCTCAAGGTGCTTGAGCCGCTTAGATGGCTGTTCAAAGACGAGGTAAGGGCGGTTGCCGCTGAGTTGGGTTTGCCTGACGATATGGTGTGGCGTCAGCCTTTCCCTGGACCGGGATTGGCTATCAGGATCGTTGGTGAGGTTACCAAACCAAGGCTTGATACTCTCAGACATGCTGACGATATAGTCGTGGACGAGATTAAGCGCGCAGGGCTTTACAGAGAGCTTTGGATGGGGTTCGCAATTCTGGCACCTATCAGAAGCGTTGGAGTCATGGGCGACCAGAGGACTTACGATGATACGATCGTGGTCCGAGCGGTCACCAGCCAGGACGCAATGACTGCAGACTGGGCCAAGCTGCCTTATGACCTCCTCGAACGCATCAGCAACCGCGTGATCAACGAAGTTTCTGGTGTAAACCGTGTTGTTTATGATGTAAGCTCGAAACCACCTGCGACAATCGAGTGGGAGTAAGTTTTGAGCGCACCGATCGATGTCAATATGCAAGTCCTGATCTCCGAAGAAGAACTACGTACTCGTGTTAATGAGTTAGGCAAGCAAATATCGGCTGATTATGCTGGAAAGCCGTTATTGTTAGTAGGAATACTCAAAGGCGCGGCAGTGTTTCTCGCGGATTTGCTGAGGAGCATTGATCTGATTGTGGACTATGATTTCGTTGCGTTTTCCAGCTATGGCGCAGACAAAAAGTCATCAGGTGTTGTGCGTGTTCTCAAAGATTTGGATGTGTCTGTAGAAGGACGAGATATCCTGATTGTGGAAGACATAGTCGATACCGGATGGACGCTTCGCATGAGTTATCTGCGCGAGAATCTTTTGGCTCGACATGCATCGAGCGTTAAGATATGCGCATTATTGGATAAACCATCCCGGCGAATGGTAGATGTGGGTGTGGATTATTGCGGCTTTGTGATTGAAGATAGGTTCGTAGTAGGCTACGGATTGGATCATGAAGGGCGTTATCGGAATCTACCATTTGTGGGTATAGTCGGTTAATTGCGTAAAAGTAATGATTTGACAGTTTAAGGGCTGGACAAATCGCGGTATCAATCCTATAATAATAGTGTCTTAAAGTTGGTCCTCTTGATGTCTGCTGGACATTTACGGACATAGACGCCTCCGTCATTGTTTAGATTCCAACCCTTATGCACCCTGAGAACTTGCGTGTCAGGCATGCGAGTGTTAAGTTTTTTGCACCTCAAGAATTCTTCACATACCATCTTGAGGCTAATCCCTAAGAGGTGATTACATTGGAGCCCTTGGAACTTTCTGAATTAGAGAAAAAAAGTGTAGAAGAACTGGAAGAGATAGCCACCACGCTCGGCGTGGAAAATGGATACTCCAAACGCCAGGATCTCGTTATGAGCATCCTAAAAGCGTTTGCCGAGAAGAGTGGGCTGATCTTCGACCAGGGAGTCCTTGAGATTCTCCCGGACGGCTGGGGCTTCTTAAGACACTCTAACTTCGCGCCCAACATGACGGACGTATATGTGTCCCAGTCACAGATCAAGAGATTTGGTTTGAAGACGGGAGATATGGTCTCGGGTCAGGTAAGGCCGCCTAAAGACACAGAGAAGTATTACAGTCTTCTCAGAGTGCAGGCAGTTAACAGCCAGAACCCAGAGACCGCCAGGGCTCGCAAGAACTTCGACGACCTGACACCTATATATCCTAATGAACAACTGATCCTTGAAACAAAAGCGGAAGATTACGCAGCTAGATTTATTGACTTAATCTCCCCAATAGGAAAAGGCCAGCGTGGACTTATAGTCGCGCCGCCGAAAGCTGGAAAGACCACCCTCCTCAAAACTATTGCCAACAGCGTTACCAAAAACTTCCCGGAAGTCGTCCTGATCGTTCTCCTTATAGACGAACGACCGGAAGAAGTTACAGATATTCGCAGGTCTGTAGATGGCATGGTAGTGAGTTCAACTTTCGATGAACTGCCTGAAAACCATATGCGTGTCGCTGATATGGTATTGGAGATGAGCAAGAGACTGGTGGAGTCCGGCAAAGATGTTGTGGTGCTGCTGGATAGTATCACGCGATTGTCGAGGGCATCCAACCTTACCGTCAACCCAAGTGGCCGCACACTCTCCGGAGGCCTTGACCCCAGCGCGTTGTACCGCCCCAAGAGATTCATTGGAGCAGCGAGAAATATCGAAGAGGGTGGAAGCCTTACGGTTATCGGAACTGCTCTTATAGAGACCGGCAGCCGAATGGACGACGCCATTTTTGAAGAATTCAAAGCCACGGGTAACATGGAACTGGTGCTGGACAGAAGCCTTGCCGAGAGAAGGATATTCCCAGCGATTGATATTAAGCGCTCGGGCACACGGCATGATGAGCTGTTGTTTGACGAAGATACTCTCAAGCGTGTTTGGCAGTTGCACAGGATACTGGCCGCTCTTGACACGGCTGAAGCTGCTGAATTATTGAACGACAGAATAAGGCACACGAAATCCAACAAGGAATTCCTGCAGTTCGTGGATAAGAGCATCAAGAGCAGCGATTTGGATTAGCGCAGATGCTGGCCGGGTAAAGGAGTATCCGGACAGCGTGCTCTTGTATTGCCCGTTGTGGAGCGCTTCGGTTTAGAAAGGGCAGTGAGCATTGGCCGAAGATTTTAACTTTGAAGATGAAGAGAGACCTGATGACCTGTTCTCGCAGTCGTTTGGCCCTGAAGGGGTGCCGGAAGAGTCCCCTGAAAGCCGTGAGGAGCGAGAGGTAAAGGTTGTTGGGGTTTATGAGCATAGAGAGCAGGAAAAGAGTCAGGGAACGCTGTACTTTGTCCTGCTTAGAGATGCAAGGAACCGCTCGGTATTGATATGGATCGGTAAGTTTGAGGCTATGGCAATATCACTTGCGCTTGATGGGGCCTCGGCTGACCGGCCTATTACGCACGACCTCCTCAACAATGTAATCAATAAGATGGGTGGCAATGTTGAGCGGATATTGATAGATGACCTTTGGAACGATATCTATTATGCAAAGGTCAGCATCACGGCAGCAG
The DNA here is from genome assembly GCA_021373255.1 of bacterium. Classification (GTDB taxonomy): domain Bacteria; phylum Armatimonadota; class UBA5829; order UBA5829; family UBA5829; genus UBA5829. Next base: position 12,144 of record JAJFTD010000098.1, on the reverse strand, counting down.
ATAAAACTCTTGATATCGACAGCCGGCCAAGTGACGCGATTGCGCTTGGGCTCAGAGCCAAAGCTCCTATTTATATGATCGAAAGCGTTTTGGAGAGAGCTGCTGTAAAAGAGGAATAGTTTATCACGCTGCTTTTCGCTCTGGGATGGCGGTGAGTTCTCCTGAACAGATGAGGCGCCTGCCCAGGGCATCTACTATCTCTTCATTGTAGTAAGTTCCCACGTGGTTTTGAAGCTCGATGAACGCCTCTCGAGGTGTGCGGCACTTGCGGTGCGCTCTCTTTGTTGTCATAGCTTCGTATGCGTCCGCAACGGCGATCACGCGCGCAGGGTAGGGGATTGCAGGTCCTTGCAGACCATCAGGATAACCGGTTCCATCGAGACGTTCATGATGGTGGCGGATTATCGTGCTCACATAGGCAAGCTCATCGATAGTTCCAACTATCTTGCTGCCCAGCACGGGGTGCTGGTACATTAACTCCCATTCAGCCTCAGTAAGCTTCGTTCGCTTGTTTAGTGCGTTGTCGGGAACTCCTAGTTTTCCAATATCATGAAGCCTGGCGGACAACTCTAAAGCAGCGCGATCATCAGTGGGCATATTGAGCTCGTCTGCGATTGCAAGCGATAGGGTGGTGACTCTATGGCTGTGGCCTGCTGTGCAGTGATCTCGAGCATCTATAGCGGCAACAAGCGAGTCTATTGCTTGAAGCATTAGTGATGTTCCGTGCTCCGACATCCGCTGGCGCTCAAGTCTGCACCGTTCAAGGTTACGCTCTATCAGCATCGGCAATTCCGATGCGTTATATGGCTCAATCAAGACATCAGACGCACCTCTATGCAACGCCTCGCGGCTCTCCTCAAGCAGATGACTGTTTGTGATCAGGACTACCGGCATGTGTGGATGAATAGCAGTGATGTCACTCAGAGACTTCACATCCGCACCAGGCAGCGATGAAAGAGCTACCAAAGCGATATCAAACCCTGTAGTTTTGAGGAGTTCAGCCGCCTTGGCAGAATCTTCTGCGATATCTATCTGACACTGGGTGCGCGACAGTGCCTTACTAATATGATTGGCATTTCTATCATTAGCTACGACAAGGACAGTTTTCGCTTCGCTCTGAACGTTTATACAAGGATTCTCATCAATCGATTCAGAATTATACTCAGTGCTTCCCCACAAAACAACTCTGTTTCGTCCTGTTATCTTTGCGTGATACAGAGCGCGGTCGGCTTTTTCTATGATGGCACTCGGAGTCGTGTCGTCAATAGGGCACTCCGCAATACCCATGCTGACTGTGATTTTTCGTTTATTATTCTCCTGTGTTGATATAGCGTGGCGGATTCTGTTGGCAACAGCCAGGGCCTCGTGTTTATCTGCATCACGGAGAATGAGTGTGAATTCTTCGCCACCATATCTTGCTGCTGTATCTCCTTGCCGGAGAGTGGTTGCCAACACGTCTGCAACAGTGCGTAGAACACGATCACCCTCCTGGTGGCCATAGGTGTCGTTGTACATCTTGAAATGGTCCACATCCAACATAATCAGGCTAAAAGTACGAAGTGGACGTCCTACTGGTGACGTACAAAGATCCTGAAGTGTCTGCTGGAATGTTCGATGGTTTGCTAGACCAGTAAGGCCGTCTACTGCGGCTTGGGTGGTGAGTTCTTTATTTGCACCTGCAAGCCCATCACGAAAGATACTCGCTTGTTCGATCTCGTGAGCGTACGATATCATAGCCGACGCCTGAGCAGCGATTGCCTGAATAAGATGGATCGCATGAGGCGGGGCTGCGTTTCGCCCGTAATAAGCGACAAGCGCTCCACTAGCTCCCGCCGCGGATCTTATCGGGCATGCGATGATAGATCTGATGCCGGAATCTCTGATTACCTGTACGTTGTCATCAAGTATATTTCTATCAACATCCAAAGTCCAGGGATCACGGTTATCGCGTTCTGTGACAAGACCACCTGCGAGTTTTATGAATGCATTTTGTACTGATGAACTTATTCCCTCGGAGGCTTCATATTCAATGCCGCCGACGAATGGGTCTATGGTGAACAGAGAGACCAGTGAGGTATCTAGTGTAGCCAGACAAACATCAACTATTGCCTTGCTGACGTCTGATAGACGAGCTTGTGGTCCCACCTCAGAAAGTGCTTCGATCACATGTTTCAGCATGCCTATCATGTAATCCATGACTTGGCTATCGGATGTTGATTCAGGCGGTTTTACTGCGGCTACTGCTTTTCTAACTCGGGAGATACAAAACCAGACGAGTGCTAGGGTGAGTGTCGCGATTATACAGATTACGTGATTTTTGAGTTCCACAATGGTATTATTGGCTGGGGCAAGGCAATAATTAAGTGTGTAAAGCGGCAGAAAGTGGTGAGGAATGCAATGGTAGAAAATATCGATTCAAAAGTATCTCAGCTTAGGGCAGCAGGGGCACTGAGAGAGGCTCTTTTGTCGGAAAAACTCGACGGTGGCAGAATAGGTTGTAATATTTGTCAACGCCGGTGCCGCATACCGGAGGGTGGGGTGGGATACTGTAGAACCAAAATCAATTATCACGGCACCCTATATACCACTATCTACGGTGTAATATCGTCTGCCGCAGCCGATCCCATAGAGAAGAAGCCCGTGTTCCATTTCAAACCAGGAAGCCACTGTTTTTCTGTGGGAACGCTGGGCTGCAATTTCCGATGCGTATTTTGCCAGAATTGGGAGATAGCTTATGCGGACGCCGTAGAGAGCACATCGAGTTACTGCAGGACTGGTGTGATGCCTGACATCCTGGTAAGAATGGCGAAAGAAAATCAATGCGAAGGCGTGGCCTGGACTTACAACGAACCAGGGATATGGCTCAATTACACGCTGGACTGCGCAAAAGCATGCAAAGAAGTCGGCCTCTACACTGTATATGTCACCAACGGTTACGCCACCCCCGAGCATTTGGACACCATTGGTCCATTCCTTGATGTCTATCGAGTAGACCTAAAAAGCATGGAAGACAAGTTTTATAAAGAGTTGATCAAAGTACCCTCGATACAGGGAATACTCGATGTCACCATCCGCGCCAAGACAAAATGGGGCATGCACCTGGAATGCGTAACTAACATAATCCCAGGCTGGAACGACAGTGAAGAAAATCTGACTAAAACTGCGCGCTGGATCGTTGAGAACCTGGGCGAAAAGACCCCATGGCACGTAACCCGCTTCTTCCCCTACGGTGAACTCGCGAACCTCCCTCCAACACCCCCAGAAACACTCGACGCCGCCGTAAGGCTAGGCAAACAAGCAGGCCTGCAGTTCGTCTACCTCGGCAACATCGCCACCCGAGAAGGCGAAAACACCTACTGCCCGAAATGCGGAAATCTATCAGTGAAGCGTGAGCGGTATGAGACAGAAGTAGTCGGGGTCAATGAGCATGGGGCGTGCAGCGTGGATGGTGAGGAATTAAATATTAGGTTATAATTATCTGCGTCACATTCGTATTCTAGCATATGTTATAAAGAGAATCTGCCGAGGATTAGATTCCGAAGGAGAGTAGATGACAACACGGGTTATCCATTATGTGCTGTATCTCATGCAGGTGCGACCAAAAACAGAAAAACAGAGCATCACTATTGATTGGTTGGTATTCTTTATTGGATTAATGGGATTAGCGGCACTCAGTATGGTTGCGGATGATAAACCAGCCCTTGGCTACGGTGCGATGTATTTGGTTGCAGCGGTATTGCCGTTTATTTTTGGCTGGATGTGGGTGACCAATACATTCTTGGCAAAAGACCGGGAAGAAATAATCAGACGTTTTAATCCGACTCGTGTTGCGCTTGGGATACTGATGATAGCTGCAGTTCTTGGTTTAATCAAAGTAGCCCTAGACGGTGTTATGACATTATTGGATTATATGAAGTTTGTTGCTGTGGGGACTTCAGGCGTATTTGCTATATTTATTGTAGCTGTGTATGCTCCATTCTTCCTTGGACGATATCTCTCTGCCCTAAGAGTGCGTAGTTAACGGGAGGAGGCGCATTTTCTTATGCGGGTTAACATAACATATATTATGGCGCGCCGTCAATTAATCTGCAAATGGGCGTGGCATAGGATAGATGCCACGCCCTTATTGTTAATTGTTTTAGGCTGCCGGCTTGCGCAGCAGGTCTACTGCTTCGTCTAGTTTACGCACCGTCTCTCGAGCTTTTTCGAAGATATCGTTTACATTCTCCACATTCTGCTCATGGTGCCTGGATACATACACGCCGACAGTTGCCGCAACTGCTGCGATTCCTACGACTGTTCCAAGAATGATTGCTGCTGATTTCCTATCGGTCACAGTCTCTCTCCTTGAGTCCTCCGCGAGCACCACGTTGGGCACGCTAGAGGTTGATCTCATAGCGTTTGTCACCACCAGGGCCGCCGTCCATAGAATCAAAGATTCTCTTCACGAACGACAACAGCTCCATGGGGTTGAACGGCTTTGTAAGATAGCAGTCAACACCGGACTGCCAACCCTTAAATACGTCCGCATCCTGAGCTTTGGCGGTTAACATAATCACAGGTATATCTCTGGTGGCAGAGTTGCGCCGCAGGTTTTGCAGCACCTCAAAGCCATCCATATAAGGCATCATAACGTCAAGCACAACCAGGTCAGGGTTCTCAGAGTTGACCTTCTCAAGAGCTTCCTTGCCATCGTTAGCCGTTACTACTTCATACCCTGCGCGCTCAAGGTTCACTTGAACCAAGCGCACTATGTGCTTCTCATCATCACAGGCTAGAATTTTCCTCGCCACGCCGGGACCTCCTAATAACATCTGCCAGCATTATTCGCTTTCGCTATGTAACCGCAATCAAATCACGAATAGTGCTGATGATCAAGTTCAAGTATAACATGGTGACTCTGCTCAGTCAAATTGTACCAGCCGTGGACAATCCAATATTCGGCTGATATCAACCAAGACTTGAGTGTCTCCCCTACCCCTTTACCCTTTTGCCACCCTCTTCCGACTTTTTTTGCCATTAACATGCACAATGCCCTCCGCAACCCAGCATCGGACTGCGGAAGGCATGAAGAGCATCAGTTATTGCAGATTATTTTGGCAGTTTGCTTAAATACGGCTGCATAGCGAGCTGTGTGAGCAAGCAACAGACTGTGGACTCCGAACCCTGGTTAAGGTTCGCGCCATCCGGTGCAAGTGCATCAAAACAGCCACCAGTGACCGGATCATACAAAGCCTCACCGACAGAGTTGTGCCCGAAGAACCAGACAAAGCACACCTTTGCCAGCGCAAGATATTTCTCGTCCTGTGTCGCATCGTAGGCAGATAGATAAGATAGCGTGTGCCCCATTGGATCAACTGGCTGCTGATCATACCACGCTCGCTCATAGTCTCTCATATACCAGCCATTGCAGCCAATGGGATAGAGCATGCCGTCCAGTATGCACACCGATGTCAGAAAATCCAGGCTCTTAACAGCTACGTCCAGATACTCTTGCTTCCCAAAGATCTGGTAAGCCATGAACAAGGCTCTGGGTATCATCCCGTTGGAATACGTCATTACATCTTCGAACCAAGTCCATTCAGGCTCTGCATTGGTATGATATTCCTTGCAGATAGAGTCCGCTGCCTTTTCTAATGCGCTTCTAACAGAGGTAGAATCCGGGTCAAACTTCAGATAATAATACAGACCCATCGACATATATGCACGCGCGCGCAAGCTATGAGTTAATGGAACCCATCGCATCGCGCCATCGAACATCTGCTTGGCGACTTTTTTAACATTCGGGTGAAGTTCAGCACTCAGAGCGTAACCACAGCCCCAAAGGGTCCTTCCGAAACAATCCTCACTGCCCTGATCGTCCAACCACACCTGATCATACGACATGAAGTTGTGGAAGTGTCCTGATGGAGTCTGGGCGTAGTGAAGAAAGCTCAGATACTTGCTTACCAGTTGCAAAACTTGTCTGGAACCAGTGCGCTCGAACTCCATTACCGCCGCGATTAAAGCTCGCGCATTATCATCGGTGGTATAACCGGTCCTGCGGTTTGGTATAGAGAAGATCGCGTGCTGAATCACCCCAGTTGAGTCAGTCAGCGTCTCCAAATGTTCAAATACAATCGATGGATAAATGTTATTTTGCTCCTTTCACTTCTGCCACACCAGCGTGGTGCCGGGTGATGACCCTGTGGAACAGGTCCAGGTAATCTACCGCTACATTGAACCACGCCGCTCGGCGTCCGTATGTATAAGCGGAATTCTCAAGGCCTTCTTTAAGTTCTTTTTCGTCAAGTATACGATTAACAGTATCGGCAATACTATCTGGCGACTCGAAGTCCACCAGCATCCCGCGCCCATCAGCCAAGACCTCTTCAGCATAAAGATAAGGTGTGCTGACAATCGCTTTGCCGCAACCAAGCGCATAAGCCAGAGTGCCGCTAACGATCTGGTCTTTGCTCAGATATGGGGTCACATACACATCGGTTGCACACAAATATCGAACAAGTTCGTTGAGGCTGAGGAAGCGGTTGTTGAATCGGACATTCTCTTCTATGCCAAGCCGGTTTACGGTATCGGTCAGCATATTCCTATAGGATTCACCTTCATGCTTGCGGACTCCTGGGTGGGTCTCACCAAGAACCAGGTAAACTACATTAGGGTGCTTCTCAAGGATTTTTGGCATTGCTTGAATCACATACTCGATTCCCTTGCCCCGGCTGATGAGTCCAAATGTGGATAATATTCGACTATTGGAGATTCCCAGAGCGCGCTTCACGCTTGCAGCCGATACCCGATGGACATTAGGCACACCGTGAGGAATAATGGTGGCTTTTTTGGGATCAATACCGTAGGTATCCAATAGGATTTCACGGCCCAGGCGAACCATTACAACCATCACCTGGCAAAGCCTGCCCATTTCCTGCATAATACGCTTTTGATTCGGGCTGGGTCTCTGTAACACAGTGTGAAGAGTAGCTACAGCCGGTTTCTCCAAAGCCTCGAGGAAATCAAGCACATACTCACCGTCAGGCCCACCGAATATACCAAACTCGTGCTGCAGGCTGACTACATCAATCGAGGAATCGTTTATGAACTTAGCTGCGTCCAGGTATGATTGCTTGTTCTCTTTGAATATCTGGAACCTAACAACTCGCTCATAAGGTTCAATTTCATGCTCGCGCTTGATAGCCACAATAGATGGTTTAGAGAATGGCGTATACTTGGCGACAGATGAGGATAGATCTTTAGTGAATGTAGCAATTCCGCACTCACTTGGCGGGTAGGTCGCTACGTATGCGGGCTCAATCTTATTCATCGTTTCCCGCAGATAACCGAAGAGATTGAGGTCTTCGCTCTTTAGCCATCTTACCTCATCACGAAGTGCGAATTCTTCAGGGACTGATATGTCTACGCTGTCAACAGCGCCTTCTTCTTTACTGGTCATATGTAAAGCATCGCCTCGAAACGTTCTCGAGGTCTACTCCTTCCTTTGAGCGCTATTACTTATCCTCACCGCCAATTAAATTAAGGGCATCCGCCTCATTGCCGTAGATCGGAAATACTTTTTCCAGTCCGGTAATCTCGAACACCTTGCTTACCTGGGGTTGGTCACATACGATGACTATCCGGCCTTTACGCTCACTGACTCTCTTGAGCCCGCCCACCAAGGCACCCAAACCTGAGCTGTCTATGTATTCGACTTTGCTCATGTTGATCACCAGATTCTGGCCGCCTTCTTCGATCAATTCAAGCATCACTTCTCGAAAACGTGCCGACGTGTATGCGTCTACTTCGCCCGTGAGATCGATCACTCGAGTGGTCCCATTCTTGCGAACATTGATCTGCAAATCCATTTCCATATGCGGATTGTACTCCTTTGGACGATGAGAATTCAGCCAACCCGACCGCTCGCGCGTTATGCGCAGCCAGTCCATGAGCGACGCCTCGGGTGCTGCGGTCCATTATAATCTTAGACAAGCACACACAAAGCCCCTTCATTTCTTATGGCTGGTGGTGCATTGCAGCTTATTATACAATAATTCCGTCTCCTAAATACAGCCCAAACCTCTCCATCAGGCGTATTTCTCTCTCTAGCGAGTATAGAGTGAGGATTAACACCTAACACGAATAATGCGGGTTAATGAATAGAGGATTATTTATATGTACTGGCGCATTCATTTCGTGATACATGGGAGGCAGACGAACTATGAACGTGGGGCTGATCGGCGGTACCGGTGTGGATGAGATGGAGGGTTTTGTATCCGGGCAGCGAGAGACAGTATATACTCGTTTCGGTGACGCTGAGGTAATTATTGGTGAGATTGACCAATCCCGCGTGGTGTTTGTACCTCGGCACGGCTTTAGCCATTCTGTCCCGCCGAGTAAAATCAATTACCGCGCTCAGATTGCCGCTCTGAAGAAAATCGGGATAGAGCAGGTGATTGGGGTGTGTGCTGTTGGCTCGTTGAGAAAAGACCTGCTCCCAGGCACACTTGCAATACTCGGTGACTTCATAGACCTTACCAAGGGACGTATTGATACCTTTTTTGATGCCCCAGAAGGACCGGTCGTGCATACGGATTTCACATACCCATACTGCCCGACTGTGTCTGACGCTCTGTATAAAGCGTGCCGCGATGAAGGTATTAATGTGTTTCAGAATACTGTGTATATAGGTGTAGAAGGCCCGAGGTATGAGAGCCCGGCTGAAATAAGGCTCTACGCCTCATGGGGAGGCGATGTGATCGGAATGACAAATCTTCCTGAAGCTGTTCTGGCGCGGGAGGCAGGATTATGCTACGGCGCACTTGGGGTGGTAACCAACCTCGCGTGTGGCATATCCCCTACCCCACTCACTCACGAAGAAGTAAGGTTTATTATGGTTGCGACAGCCGACGGTTTGCAGAGAGTCGTGCGTAAAGCTATTCACGAATTACATGGCAGATGCGACAGCACATGCAGAGTGAATAATGCTTTGAAAATATAGTTTTATACGTAATTGTCCGTATCCCACAGAGAGCTGAGCGCACCCATTACATTGGTCCATACACCCAGCTTGGTATCGGAATTGGCACGGCTGCGGGACTTGGCTACAGTCAACTTGATGTTGATCTTTCCCCGTATCATAATTTCCTCCGGTTGATTTCCATGCATTTATATACCATGCACCATCCGTGCCACGTCGCCTCGAAGAAATAGCAGGATAGCAATGGAAAGTTATGGAATACGAAACGGGAAGGGTATAATTTAGCTCTATGGATTTTCGGCAATTAAGTTAGCATATGCACATTCAGTATATCTGCAGAAAATCGAGTTCTACTTTCGGACGATAAGTTATCGCAAAGACATATTGTATAGTGTCCGAAAGTCAATAGGTGGTGAATATGCCTCATAAAGCACGTGTAATGCAATTGAATACCGATATTGAAATAGTTCGAGAAATGCAGCGGCTGAACTGCGAGGAGATGGGAATACGGCACATGCTGCCGAAAGCCAGGCATTATCTTGTTAAGCTGGAAAGCGTTCGCAGGCCTATCGTGCACATACTCAAGGAAGCTTTCCTGGCAAGTGGTGGCGACGCGGCTGTGAGCAGAGAAGTCATCACTGCAGGCGTCACCCACAGTGATGTCATTTTGATGGGTACCAGGAAGCAGTTCCAACACGTTCTCAACGCACTCCTTGAGCAAGGATTTGGATGCAAAGACCTTTCCGTTGAAATAGAAACTGCACTCCGAAACTATGATTGCCCGGTTAACGTGCCGATTTCGGAGTTTGCCGATACTCGCCTGAGCGCAATGTTTGGTGAAATCGGCAAGAAGACCCTTGTAATGGGTATTCTGAACGTCACCCCAGATTCATTCTCAGATGGTGGCCAGTTTACGGATATAAAAGCTGCTGTGGATCATGCAGTAGAAATGGTCCAATATGGCGCTGACATTATTGATATAGGCGGTGAGTCGACACGACCTGGATCAGCAGGTGTCTCTTCCGAGGAAGAAACTGAAAGAGTGATACCAGTTATTCGTGCACTTGCTGAGGCATTGAAAGTTCCTATATCAGTAGACACAACCAAATCTGCAGTGGCCGAGGCTGCCTTGGACAGCGGAGCACTGATAGTAAACGACATCAGTTCCGGCACATTTGATCCAGCAATGATCCCGCTTGTGGCAAGGAAACGTTGCCCTGCGATCCTGCAGCACACGAAAGGCACTCCAGAGTGCATGCAAGAGAGCCCTGTATACGATGATCTCCTGGGGGAAGTAAGTGGATTCCTTCGTGAGCGTGTAAGGGAATTCGTTGAATCTGGTGCGGACGAAAGATTATTGATCATTGATCCTGGAATAGGGTTCGGCAAGACAGTAGAGCACAACCTGGAACTGCTCAGGCGGCTGCGTGAGTTAACATCTATCGGCCGTCCTATTCTCGTTGGCACCTCTCGAAAGGCTACCATCGGTAAAGTTCTTGGCGGGCTACCTGTTGGGGAGCGAATGGAGGGCACAGCCGCAACTATAGCTGTATCTATCGCCAACGGTGCGGATATTGTGCGAGTGCACGATGTAAAGGAAATGTGCAGGGTAGCCCGGATGACTGACGCAATAGTCCGGCTCCGGGATGAGTGCCGCTGAGGAACTTAGTTAAATCTGCCGATAATTCGCAATGAAGGCGCTTAGAGAAACGCGCTATCGCGCTTAGAGGTGTTTCGAGAACAAGTTCCCGAAACGGGAAACGCGCTATCGCGCTTAGAGGTTTGGATTATGTGGATTGCTTTTATTGCAGGATGGCTAATCGGCTCGATCAGCCTGTACGGATATATGGTTTTCACTGCGAAAGAACCTGAACGTGATGAATGTTTCGATTGTCAACTCGACAGGTGTGAGGAATGCCCTCACCAGGCAATATCGCATGAAGAACTAAGGCGAGCCGCTTAACCTTATATCGACAAAATAATATAAACGAAAATCGCCCACGGTTCGCATGAATCGTGGGCGATTGTTTTATTACTAAAATCTACTATTTTACAAGGTAGGTCATTATTCCGCTCATCACCAGGAAGCTAACTGCAGACCACTTAGTGACCTCAGCAAGCCTCTCTTCAAGGCCCGGCTTCCCCTGAAACGCAGACTCAGACTTACCACCGATAGTTCCGCTCAGACCTTCGCTCTTAGTAGCCTGCGACATAACAATAGCGATAAGCGCAACAGCACTTATCATCTGCAAAGCCGAAAAAAACCAGTGCCAAAAGGATGCCATTATAAAGATACACCTCATAAGCGCGTAAGCGCATTTCCTGCTCCGAGAACAATTTCTCGAAACAGCGAAGTAGTCAACGGGCTTCTTGCCCTACAACTCACATATATTAGCAGATATCTGCTCAGGAGTCAATCATTTGATTCGCATTTGAACCAATTAGCCGATCTTTACGCAGGAATTGCCACATGGATCCGATAATCAGAACAAAGAAACTTATACATAGGGGTGTATACATTGCATAAAATCTTTCTAAAACTCTGCTTACTTATAATAGCGAGTACCATTACATGCCCAGCCGAAGCGATCGACTATAGAATTGAAAAACTGGGACGCCTGCCTTCAATTATTATTGAAAATGAGAATGATCTTAAGTTGTGGACCCCGGAGCGCATTAGAGAACTCAACAACATGGAATTCCCTATTGATCTCGCGTTATGTAAAAAATCTCCCTGCGACCGGCATGTGGGTGGTGTGGAACTGTTGGAGACTGGTAAATGCTGTATGTGGCTGGATGGTAAAGAGGGCCCATCTTACGACCAGATACGAAATGTTACAAAAGGGGCATACAACACGCGTGATTTATGCTTCAGCCCTGATGGCCGCCGTGTTGCGTATACGGCTAGAAAAGGCAAAAAATGGGTGATGGTGATAGATGGAAAGGAAAGCGCAGAGTTTGACGGGATTAGAGAGCCCTATTTCTCTGTAGACAGTAAGCATGTATGCTTTGTTGGTTTCCGAGAAGGAAAAGCCATATTAGTTTTAGATGGCAAGGAATCAAAAAAATATTATAGCGTTGTAATGAGCTATCCTTCGTTCTCAGCAAAAGCGCCAGTGAGAGTGGTAGAAAGTCCCTATTGCCCCTGCATTTTTGGAGCAAATGATCATTACGCCTAT
>JAJFTD010000051.1 GCA_021373255.1 bacterium | reverse complement strand
GACTATCATACCTATAGCCACGGTTTGCACCGGGTTTGGTTTTGGTGGTGGCGAAGGCAAGCAAGCACGAGAAAATGAGCCTGCACAAGAAGGCACCGGTGGAGGCGGGGGCGGAGGCATGCGAACCAAACCGCTCGCGGTACTTGAGGTCACTGACGAAGAGACCAAACTGATACCGGTGATTGATGTCACTCGTGTAGTGCTGGCATCGCTGATGTTCGCCGGAATGGCAACATGCATGATTACCAGACTTCTTAGTCATGGGAGGAATAAGTGAACGGTTTCAAGATTATAAAACCAGAAGAAATTACCGACAACACATTCAAACTCATAGGCAGTGATTGGATGCTCATCACCGCAGGGGCTCGCGATGCCTATAACATGATGACTGCCAGTTGGGGTGGGCTCGGAGTGCTGTGGAACAAGAACATCTGCTGGTGCGTGGTAAGGCCACAAAGGCACACCTATGGCTTTATGGAAAAAGCAGACTACTTCACGCTTTCGTTCTTTGGTGAAGAGCACAGAAAGGCGCTGGAGGTGTGCGGGAGCAAATCCGGACGGGACATAGACAAGGCCGCCGTAACCGGCCTCACACCCATTGCAGGCACAATCGACGGCACGACCACCTTTACCCAAGCCCGATTAGTAATTGAGTGCAGGAAAATCTATTTCCACGACCTGGACCCAGCGCACTTCCTGGACTCCGGCATCGAAGTTAATTATCCAGATAAGGACTACCACAGGATGTATGTGGGCAAGATCGTGAACTGCCTGACAAAATAGTTCGGAGACGGGAGGGTTGGGATGGCGCAACAAGAGAGAAATAACGAGCCTATCAGGCCGCGAAGCTCATCAGTCGGGCAGAACGTGCTCACGTTTCTTGCGATTCTGGGGATACTGCTGTTCTTCTGGCTGATCGTCAAGCTCAAGTCACTGGTGGTGCTGTTGATCATATGTGTGGTGTTCGCCACAGGTCTCGCACCGGCTGTAGCCAGGTTGGAGCGGATCAGACTGCCCAGGGGGAGGCGATTTCCACGTATCCTCGCGATAATAATCATCTACATATTGGCGATTATCGTTGCCCTCGGACTGGCGGCGCTGATTGTAGTCCCGGTAGTTGGCGAGAGCATCAAGTTCGCCAACCACCTGCCGGAGTATATCGCGAGCGTAAAGTCCTGGCTTGCGGACATTCACCAGCACTACCCGCGTGTGCCTGACTACGCTGGGCTGGTGGATCGCGGCCGATCTCAAATCGACAAAGCAGGAGAGTATGTACTAGGCTCAGCTCCTGCGCTGCTGGGGTTCTTCGGCAGCATCATCGGCCTGATATCAGTGGCTGTTATAACGCTCTACCTGCTTTCCAGCTACGAAACCATTAAGGCGTCGTTCCTGTCGCTGATGCCGCCGAAGCACGTAGAGAAAACCGACAGGACACTAAGCCTGATGGCCGCCGCTATGGGCGGTTGGCTGCGTGGGCAATTGACTCTGGCGCTGATAATCGGCGTCGTGACATCAGCAGGAATGTGGCTGATCGGCATCCCCTACCCGTTCGTGATAGGAGTGGTCGGCGCTGTCGGTGAGTGTGTCCCCATGGTCGGCCCGGTGGCAGCTGCCATACCTGCTGTGTTATTGGCACTTTTCGGCCCGCTGTGGAAATTGATACCAATAGTCATCTTCTTCACCATTCTCACACAAGTTGAAAACAATATTCTAGCCCCAAAGATCATGCAAAGGCACGTAGGCCTAAACCCCCTGATCACAATTCTAGCCCTACTGGCAGGCGCTGCGCTGCTGGGAATAGTAGGCGCCCTGCTGGCAATACCCGTAGCCGCTGCACTACAAGTATTGATCAAAGAAATCGTACTACCAGCGATTAGGAACGGAAATGGGGGCGAACGGAAGGACACGTGACGCCCTGCACAAATCTGGTATAAACGCCTGTCACAACACCTGCTCAAGCCGTTGACAAAGCCTGCTGGCCACAGTATACTGACATTATATATTGATGTGGTGCAGTCATTTGTGATCATTGCACGAACCTGGCAAGATAATGAAGCAGGACAGGAAGGGCTTGAGCATATGAAGCGTTTTGCATGCAGTATGATGTTGGTGTTGTTGCTGATCGGGGTTGTCTCTATTGCAGCAAACGCTATAGAGTATAAGATCATTGATCTCGGGATACTTACATCCGGTGATAGCTGTGCCCATGATGTAAACAACACCGGCCAGGTCGTAGGCTACTATAACCTAGTTCCTGGTATAGAATATCCGTTTCTCTGGGATTCAAATGGAATGCAGGAATTCCTTGCTCAACCTGGTTCAGGCATAGTAAGTAGAAAATGTATAGCGTGTAGCATTAACGAATCAGGCACAATCGTTGGGTATTCATTACCATTATCTGATGGTGTCCATGCATTCGCCTGGAGCAACACCGGCGGTCTGAAAGATCTTGGATACGGTTTTGCGTGTGGAATAAACACACAAGGTGTAATTGTTGGAGAATCCAATGGAGATGCGTGTTATTGGGACACATCTGGGATTAAGCACAACATGGCGCCAGTTAATTATTTCAGCTCAGCAAGCGATATCAATGATGCAGGACAGGCGGTTGGATCCTTTTGTAATTCAGCGTGCTTCTGGCAAGATGTAAACCACATGCAGATTATCGGTTCACTCAACAATGCCACTTATAGCAACGCCTGTGGCATTAATCAATCCGGTACAGTGGTAGGCTATAGTTGTAATTACGACTATAAAGTTTCAAGTGATGCAAAAGTTTTCATCTGGGATGAAGTAAACCTTATGCAGGAAATTGTCATACCAGAAGCGTCCGCCGCATACGCCTTTGACATCAACAACCAGGGACTTATTGTGGGCAGCACCCTAGATTCAGATGGCAAGCACCAAGCGTATGTCTGGGACAGCGTGAATGGAGCACAATACCTAAACACATTAAACGGCGGAGAAGCCGAAGCGAGAGCAATCAACAATAATGGTTGGATCGTCGGCGTATCATCGGGTCACGCTGTAATATGGATGCCGGTTCCTGAGCCATCCAGCTTGATTGCTTTGGTAGGTGGACTGGCTGGAGTCGCCGGTATGTTGCGGCGGCGCTTATCGGTATCGCGGTAGAAGACTACAAGCTGTAGCACGGCCTAATGGGGCACATCTATGTTGCGTATGTGCGTCCGGCGGCTTCGGCATCAGGATGCCAAAGCAACCTGGCATAAGCTCTTCGACAGTTGCAGACAAGTGACCAAGCCAAGTTGGTTCGGTGTCCTGACGCCGAACCCGCCGCCGCAGGCGGCGACACCAACGTAACGCAGAGTACTATCTTATTATGAGATGGCACAACCATTACATTGACAACCATCCTCACTTCTGCACCGCCACTGTCACAGATTGGCGGCAGATACTCATTCCAGATGGCATTCAAGTTCTTTACGATGTGTGGGAACACTCGAGGAAGTTGCTCGATGTACAAGTTCTCGCGTATGTTGCAATGCCGGAGCATTACCAAATAATCTTGATGTCAGAGAACAGCCACAACGTGATGGTATCCTCCGAAGAACATCTTCCTTAACATCAAACGCCTCCAGCCTGGTGGAGGTTTGTGGAAGGAAAATCCACGCGTGTTACCACTCTACTCAAGTGAGGTGCTCAAAACCAAGGTGGACTACATTCATCGCAATCCTCTTCGCAGGGAACTGGCGGTAAATCCCGAGGATTGGCTGCATTCCAGCTTTCGGCAGCTTGTTCTGGGAATCCACGATGTACCGTTTGTTTGTGATGAGTGGGGGGAGATTTCACTTTGAAGGGTTGTTTGGTGCGTCTTGATCTGGCAGTTATTTTGCTTATGTCAGGTCACGTTGTGCGTCCGGCGGCTTCGGCATCAGGATGCCGAAGCAACTTGCGTTAGCTGTCTAGCTACCCATTCTCAACCATCAAGCCATCTAACTATCAAACTTTATTACCGTCCAAGACTTGTTCCGCACCTAGAAACTCTCCCACCCTGGCCACTTTCTTCGTTCCCTTACAGTGCGGGAGATACCGGAGGAACTCTTTGCCGTAGAACTTCTTGTGGATGCGGGAGTCCAGGATTGCTACTACGCCGTGGTCGGATTTGGTGCGGATCAGGCGGCCGAAGCCTTGTTTCAGGCGGATTTGGGCTTGTGGGACGGCGTATTCGGTGAACCAGTTGCCACCCTCGCGCTCTATCTGCTCGCATCGCGCCTTGTTGGTTGGGGTGTCGGGCACGGCGAAGGGGAGTTTGTCTATGATCACGCACGACAGCCGCTCGCCCTTTACATCCACACCCTCCCAGAAGCTGTGCACACCCATCAGGCAGGTGCTGTCATCCTCACGAAACTCCTTGATCAAGCGCTCGTTGGACATATCCCCCTGCTTGAGCAGCCTGAATGGCACGTGCGCTACCAGACGGTTGAAAACCTCGTTGAGCATTCTGTAGGAGGTAAAGAGCATAAACGCCCGGCCTCCGGCGGCTGTGATGAGTTCGTTTATCCGCTCGGAGAGAGCATCGGCATATTCGGGTTCATTGGAAGGAAATCCTAAATCATCGGGTACATATAATAACGCCTGGTTCTGGAAATCGAACGGGGAGCCGAGTATCAACTCATTACACTCAGGCACACCCAGCCGCTTTTTCATATAGCAAAATGTGCCGGAGTTGGAGAGCGTAGCGGAGGTGCAGATGACTGCCTCTGGCTGACCCCAAAGCGCGTCGTGAAGGATGTCAGCGACGTTCACGGGCGACAGGTGCAGATAGCAGTTTACAAACCTCCCCCCGCTGGGTTTCTCGCACCATCGGAAGTAGTTCGGCTGATCAGAAAAGAACAGGTCGCTTAGCTCACCGCGCGCACGCGCCAGCATCCGGCGATATCCATCAAGACGGTCTTTGAGCTCCTGGTTGTCATCAACATCCTGGCCCAGAAGCGTGGTGTTGAGGCCGTCGAGGTGCGTGATGAGCTGGTTTACGGCTTCTTCTGTGGAGTGCTTTTCCACGGACTGGTACATCTCGTCGAAGAAAAACTCCTGCCTGCGCACGCGCTCGAACATCTCGAAAAGCGAATTGTTGAGACTCAGTATATACTCCAGCTCGCCCGGCTCCACGGATATGTCCCGGCGCTTCTTGATGCGGTTGATGAGCTGCGGTATACGATAATTGGAAAACTCTATGCCGAATATATTGCTGGCCACGTCCTCCAGGTGGTGCGCTTCATCGAAGATCACCGCGCCGTATTCCGGCAGGATAGTGTTCCTGGGATCGGTCATGCGCATCCCCATATCGCTCAGAAACAGCGCGTGGTTTACGATGATAATGTCAGCGTGCTCAGCCTGGCGGCGCATGTTGTAGTAGAAGCATCTCTCGCCGAAGTAATGGCACTCCTGGTGCCGGCAGGTGTCCTGGTTGCAGCAAACTTCAGACCAATCCGGGAACGCAAAGTCCAGCTCACTCACATCGCCGGTCTCAGTTTCCGACGCCCATTTGCGAAGCTGCTCGAAGAGTGGATCATCATGGAAGAGTATCGACTGCGCGGCGTGGTCGAGCTCCTGCAGGCACAGAAAGTTGCTACGGCCCTTCATCAGCACAGCCTGGAACGGGTGATCCTCCATCACCTGCTGCATCATTGGGATATCTTTACTTACAAGCTGGCCTTGGAGGTTGATGGTGTGCGTAGAGATGACCACAGGCTTGTCGCCGGAGGCGTAGACGATGGCAGGCGTGAGGTAGCCCACCGTCTTACCGACGCCGGTCCCTGCCTCCACGAGCAGGTGCTCCTTGGCAAGAAGCGCATCGGCCACAGCCTGAGCCATGTCGATCTGCTCTTGCCGATATTCATATCCATCACAAATCCGCGCAAACCGGCCACCCGGATCGAGCGTCTTCCGAATTTCGTCATGCATGCTTTAAGAATTCTAACCGAACAGATATTCGAGAGTCAATAGGAACCTTTAGTTAGATGGTTGGATAGCCTGATGGTTTGATGGTTCGGGATGACATGATCGATGATCGTCGTGGATCTGCGATCCGCGGCGGGCCTCTTCCGGGTCTGTGACCCGGTAATTACCAACATTCAGGAATTCGCAATATCTCAGCATAATCTTCACCAACCTTTGCACCCTCACCTACAAGCCTTTCCATCAACGGATTTTTGATCAAGCGCCAGTAGAACCATGGGGTCTCAGTACGATGCGCTCGTATGGAACGTAACTTTATTCTAAGAATATCACTGCCGAAACCGATCCATAGGTTTGGTTCGCGGGTGCCGTAATAGCACACCTGGCAATCCTCACACGCAAGCCTGACGGCATCAGCGGCGGCCTGGTGGTCGGGATGAGGATTATAAATAAAATCGGGGTCCCAGGAGAAGATTATATCCGGTTTGAGGTCTGATATTAAGGCTTTGATATCGCTCGCAAACGGCTGGATGTGATCAGGCAGGGCTTTGTCGGGATAATTGTGAAAGATTACGTCGACGCTTCCGAGTATCTCCGCCGAATGAAGCTGGTCACGGGTGCGCATCGCCTCCAGCAGAGTTCGGGCTGGGCGAATGTATCCCTTGCCGCCCCTGGTCGCAATTGCGAATGTAACCTCTACCCCTTGCATGCGTAGCAAGTAAACCAGCCCTGCACAGTAAAACTCAATGTCATCGGGATGCGCGCCTATGAATAGCACCCGCTTTGCCGAAAACAGCTTCTCCCGGAGGGCATCGTTATTAGGCAATGGGGCGTTTAGCGAGACTGGCATAGGCTCAGCAGACGCTCATCTCTGCCGGTGCAAGCTGAATAAGCCTGCCGTAGTTCTCCACCACCTTCGCAGCGGCCTCTTCGCATGTGGTAACATCCGGGACGTGAGTTTCGTAGATCAGAGGGCCTTGATAGCCGGTGTTATGGAGGGCTGAGAGAACAGCTTGCCAGTCGAGTTTGCCCTCGAACGGCAGCCAGTGACGCTCGTTATCGTCCTGGTCTGAGATGTGGACGCTGAAAATGCGATCTCCAGCTTTAGTTATGAGTTCAGGAACGGCGCTGGCAGGGAAAAGGTGGTTTACGTCAAAGTTTATCCCAACATTCGGCCTGTCGACCTTGTCCAGAATCCAAAAAACCTCCTCAAGGCTATTGCCAACCTCCTGCTTGGGCAGCGGCTCGACGGCTACTTTTATCCCACGCTCACCGGCATAATCCGCGACTTCGGTGATGATATCCGCCGTATAACCCATCCTGAGCTGCTTAGGAACATCATAAGCACGATTCGCCCCAGGGTGCGCGACAATGCGCCCGGCTCCAAGTTTCTCAGCCGCGTCTACTCCGGCGCAGTAGGCATTCTTCGCCGCCGCGCGAATATCAACATCCGGTGAAGACGGGTCCGCCATCCGGCCGTATGGCGCGTGAACCGACCAAAACTCCACGTTGGGATTATCAAGAATAGGCTCCAGCACGTCATCGCAGTCCCAGATTGTGGAATGATAGCATTCCAGCGTGGCGATATCGGACGCATTGATCGCCTGCATCATCCCGCGCGTAAAATCGACCATCATGCGATTCAAACGAGAATCCAGCTTGCGAGGCACCCCCTCACGTACATTGGACTGCATAGCCTGCACGATCTCCGGCGGCATTGTACGCACAAATGCACTGCTGGACACACCTAAACGAAATACTCCCGACACGATATACTCCTCATAACACATAGCAAAGGCCGGGCAAAACGCCCCGGCCCCATATATCGTTCCCCGTTAGCGCAATGATATCCTCCGTGGCGATGATGCTCTTAATCGCGACAGCGCGAAAGAACGAAAACGCGAAAAACGAAGAAATAATTCAGGTTGCCACCAACATACAATGACGCCGGACGCCGGACGCCGAACGCAAAACGCATTAACGCATAACGCGATAACGTACCGGACACTATCTCTTTAGAAGCGTTTTGCTGTATCCTATATTGGGCTTGATGAGCCCGCAGTAACGCAAGAAGGAGCAACTCACCTCATGAACGCCTTTATATTCGGCAGCGTTGGCCTTATAACCGGAATCTTTAGCGGGCTTATCGGTATCGGTGGGGCAGTAATATTGATACCGGTGCTTGTTTTCGTGTTCAAATTTACCCAACAGCAAGCCCAGGGAACGACACTTGCAATGATGGTGCCGCCCATAGGATTCCTTGCCGCTTACACATATTACAAGGCCGGTCATACGAACCTCAAGGTCGCGGGACTCTTGGCGATAGGGTTCTTTATAGGCGGGTTCCTGGGGGCGAGGTTGGCTACTGTAATCCCCAACGATATGCTGCGAAGGATTTTCGGCATAGTAATCCTGCTGATGTCACTACGCATGATTCTGGGTAAGTAAGGCTGCCTGGGAACTGAATCCCTGCTGAGCACGTATCAAAGCAGGGCTAATGCGCTGTACAAAAGTTTGGCCCGCCGGGAGAGACGGGCCTTTGGAAAGGAATCCAACGCTTCTTTCGAAGGAAAGCACATAAGATACTGATGCACGATGCGTGCCAAGGGCGCACTAGCCTCTTGACCGCCGGGCAATCAGGTAATTATACTTGGAGCACAATGGCATCACATCAAAGTTTCAAGAAAGCCGCCGGGCTGATGCTCGTAGCGGTAATAGCCAGCCGTTTACTCGGATTTATCCGGGAAATGCTGATTGCAAGACAGTTCGGACAGACGGGACCAGTGAGCGCGTATTATGCCGCATTTAACGTCCCGGACTTGCTCTATTTCTTCCTTTCCAGCGGGGCCCTTTCGGCAGCGTTTATACCTGTTTTCACAGAGCGATTCAACACCGGTCGCCAAAAAGAAGCATGGGAAGTGTTCAGCATCATCGCATGCTTCATGGGCATCATTCTGACAGCAGCGATAGTAATATGCTGGATATTCGCAAAGCCACTGGTCAGCGTGCTCGCAGTACCTGGCTTTGTAACGCAGCACCCGGAACTGGTCCCGCTAACCATGCTTCTCACGCGTATCGTCTTGCCGTGCCAGTTGTTCTTCTTCCTGGGTGGGCTCATGATGGCAACACTGCAGTCGAGGCAGGAATTCAGAGCCACAGCGGCCGCGCCCGTTATCTATAACGCCGGGATCATTTTCGGCGCTGTGATACTCAGCCACTGGCTCAACATAAAAGGCTTGGCATTCGGCGCTATGATCGGCGCGCTTGTAGGCAACATCATCTACGTATTCTATTGGATGAAACGGCAAGGGTTCGAGTTCCACCCCAGTCTAAACATCCGACACCCAGGCGTGGTTCGGGTGGCAAGCCTGGCGCTGCCCGTAGTGCTCGGGCTTGGCCTGCCCCAGATAGACGTGATCATCAATAGGTGGTTCGCCAGCTACGTATCCGAATCGGCCCCTGCGGCTTTGAACTTTGCAAACCGCCTGATGCAACTCCCACTAGGGATATTCGCACAGGCGGCGGGCACGGCTATACTGCCGATGCTGGCGGCTTACGCAGCGAAGAACGCGCTGGATGACATGCGCAGCGGCTTAGGCGAGGGGCTTCGATCCATCATGGTGGAGAGTATACCCGCGACTGTGTTCATGGTGCTTATGGCCGACCCACTAGTGCGAACGCTCTACATGAGCGGAGAGTTCAAACCAAGCAACGTGCCCGCGACTGTTATCCCACTGATATTCTACGCAATCGGCATCTTCGCTTGGGCGGGTCAGGCGATTGTGGCACGCGGCTTTTTTGCGCTGCAGGACACCAAAACCCCAGTAGTCACCGGCACAGTAGCTACAGTAATCTTTATTCCCACAAACTTCATACTGATGAAGACGATGGGCACCGGCGGCATTGCCCTCGCCACAACAATTGCTATTTCTTTGCACTTCTTCGCTCTGACGTGGTTCCTCAGAAAACGGCTTAATGGTATCGAAGGAACAAAACTTGTCAGAACAGTCGGTAGGGTTCTGCTGGCGTCGGCGGCATTGGGCGTGATCTGCATTGGGATTAGGCTGGGGATGTCCAGAGCTATAGGATCGTGGCAGTTACAGGATGGCGACGTAACGAGCTCAGTCCAACTTGGCGCCGAACTCCACCACTCTAAGGCTCCAAGCTCCAGCTATCTCTATGATAAGTTGACTACTGAGACACGTGGTATGGTCTCAGCGAGCGAGGAAGTCAGTAGACTCGATCCTATGCTCCGCAAGTCTCTAGTGTCGGATCTCAACCAGCTGATCAGGAAAGACTCGCTCTACGATGAGAAACGATTTTCAAAGGTGACACTTTCTGCCGCTACGACACGCTTGGCACAAGAATCTGCGAGTGGAAATGCATTGATGCGCTTGAACCGCGGACTGCTTGACGCCGCATTCGCCGATTCAATCGTGGGAGCTACCAATGAATCGTTTGTAGACAAACTGCTCGGAATGGACAAAAAGCGCGTTACTCATGGACCGAAGTGGGAGTTCACGTCCTCTGATTTCAGAGACCTGCAGCTCTTTGTTGCTAAAGTCCGGGATAAGCAGAATCTCGTTTCAGGGTATCTCATGTCACAGCTCTCAGCGTCAACGAAAGCGCTGTTGGCGGATTACGCGGCAAAATACGATGCGTCCAAAGACCTGCCAAATTCGCTTATGCATGATCTGAATGTGGCGATAACCAGCGACAGCATCTACAACCCGAGCCGGTTTGCCTCTGTTCATAATTTGCCGCACCGGCTTGTCAGCACAGCCCAGAGCCATCCTACAGGGAAACGGCTTGCGGAGGTGAACCGGCGCTTGCTGGAAGCAGCGTATCCAGAGCTGATAGTGAAGCGGTCTGAGACCAGAGTCGAAAGCCGCATGGGTTCCTTGCTCACTGTTCTGCTTGCGATGGGCCTGTCAGGAGCGGTGTATTTCGCACTGCTTAGGCTACTCAAGGTAAATGAACTCGACTACCTCTGGAGCGCGCTTAGGAGGAAGTTTTTCAAGCGTCCCGGAGGCGGAGGTGGAACGCCCACACCCGAACCTGTAGTGCAGGCTGAACCGATGGAGTGAGAATCTTCTGAACCACTGAAGGGATGAAGTGGATGAATCGCTGAACTAGAAGTGCGAATTCATCCACTCATCTTTTCATCTGTTCAGTGGTTCTGATTGTTACTTGCGCTTCTTGAACAATCCGCCCAAGCGACCTACTGCGTCTTTGGCTCTTTCTCCCAAATCTGATGCATCGTTAACCTTATCAATAGCATCGCCCGAATCTTCGTCTGAAGTGTCTTCGGTTGCATCGTCGTCTACCGCATCTTTCTTCGGCTCATCCGACTGATCGATAGACTCCTCATCTTCACCATCCATCCCACCACCGAGCATAACAGCAGCACTGGAGCGTACGGTTATGACTGTGCGGATGCCGTCCTTTTCCTGAGCCTTATCGGCGCCGATTGCAAGCACCGAGATCATCGGAGCGCCGGTGGTCTTGAAGATGCCTGCGGGAATACGGCAGGAGGTCTTAGTCGGAGGCATAAGCACACCGTTATCTATGTATTTCTTTACTTCCTCTTTGCTGAGCGCGCTGTACATGAAGTCTGACCCCATATCCGGCTGCGAGCTTGAGGTCCACATGACCATTTCATTATCTTTGCCGGAAAATGCAGTGATCATATACGCTTCAGCGTTGGGTACGCTCTTCCACTCCACCTTAATGGTTTTCGCAAGATCCACAGCACCCTTGCCGGGGCTGATAAGATCAATAGGCGCAAGGAAATCCTGTGCTTTGTCGAATGTGATGGAGGTCCCGCCGCAATAGTTGGTAGTAAGCTCAAACAGGCCTGGGGTGCTGGAATCTTCCTTAATAGACTTAGCATTATTACCCGGCCAATAGGCGCGCGAGTTATCAGCATCCAATACAGCTACCCGTGCAGTATTTTTCGTCATTTGCGGCATTTTCCAATCTTTCATCGTACCGACGCCGTTCATCATTTTGTCCGAATCCATTACCCTCGGCTGACCGGGCGGAACTGTTTCCGCGCAGTCCCAATACATCTTCATGACAAACTTGCCCTTTTCGACTTTGCCTTCGTCCCCAGGGTCTTCGTCCTTTGCCACAGGTTTATCTTTCACCGGCAGGTCGATCTGCAAGTCCACCTTAGGGCCGAGTTTCAGACCTTCGGGAATCGCACACTGGGCTTTTGAATGAGCGTCCACACTCTTGTCACTGGTGAGGTCCATATTAAGGGAACGCATAGCCGAGCCCATTCCAGGAACCTTAAAATCTTTTCCAAGGCCCCCGAGGTTTGGCATTCCCGGCATGATCATCCGTGATGTCAGGACCGTAATGATAAAGACAGTTTTCATCTGCATACTGCAATTCCTTCCCCCACCGGCGCCAGGTATTTTTACATGCGCCGAGGTTTGATAATATATACGGCAGATAGCTAAATGTATCCTACCATTTTTCACTTGCTATGCCTGAACAAATTCTGGTATAATACGCTAGTCGTGGTCCCATGGTGCATCGGTTAGCACACGGCTCTTTCAAGGCCGGGAGAGGGGTTCAACTCCCCTTGGGACCGCCATGCATCTCGCCTCATACGCTCTCGGATCATTAATTATGTCCGAGAGCTTTTTGTTTATCTGAACCAAAAACACTGCTACAAAGCTCATGTGTGAAAAATTTTGGAAACAAATTCAAAGGTATACTATTGACACATAAGCTCACATAAGGCATACTGTCATTGATGGACGGCCAGTGACGGCCGGGCCATGCGGTTTTTTGTCGTGCGGGAGACGGTGTAGCCTCCGGCGCGAAGGACAATGTGAAGTCCACCCTGGTAACGTAGCCATGGGTGGATTTTGTGTTTTATGGCAGGTCCGATGATGTGACCTGTGCATACGCTCGATTGAGATGATGTGCGCCCCAGGGTGCGCTTCTTGAGCAAAAATGACGAGGGCGTCTCCGCTTATGCGGCGGAGACGCCCTTTTTGCGTCTGTTAGGGGAACGCGAAGGGAGAAACGGCAAAGAAACGCCGTTTCAGAGGAGAAATTATCATGAACAAAGGCATTCGCATCTACTTCTGCCGTAACGTGGTTGAAGACGGTGTTCCGGACGAACTCCAGCGGCTTGGACTCATGGATGATGTTGCTTTGGAGGCCGTTCCCTGCGGTGGCAGGATCGACCCGAGGTATCTCCTCAAAGCCTTTGAGGGCGGCGCCCACGCTGTATGCGTGCTCACATGTCCCATTGCCCATTGCAGGCTTATGGAAGGCAACCTGAGAGCCACAAGACGGGTCAAACTCGCTAAAGAAATGCTTGCGGAAGCTGGAGTAGGATCAGATTCCCTGCAGATTATTATGCCCAGCGAACCTGGAGAAGATGCGCTGATGGCAGCTATAGACAAAATTGCCCGATT
The DNA here is from genome assembly GCA_021373255.1 of bacterium. Classification (GTDB taxonomy): domain Bacteria; phylum Armatimonadota; class UBA5829; order UBA5829; family UBA5829; genus UBA5829. The sequence continues at coordinate 18,718 of JAJFTD010000051.1, read as the reverse complement.
CGTTGAAGAAAACAGCCGGGCTGCTTATGGAGTGATGGCAAGATGATGGGAGAGCTTCTGGCCCAGGCGGTCAAGAACGGACAGTTTATTGTGACGGCGGAATGCACTCCGCCACGTGGCGCAGGTGTGGATGGACTTAAGGCATGCGCGGCCGCGTTGAAAGACTCAGTACACGCGCTTTACGTACCACAAAATGAAGACGGCGTGAGGCTCGCGAGCCTGGCGGCGTGCAGCCATATCGCGCAGGCTGGTGCTGAGCCAGTGATGGCACTGTTAACCCGCGACCTTAACAGGATAGCGCTTCAATCCGCGCTGCTCGGTGCGGCTTCAATGGGCATTAAAAATGTCCTCTGCACTACAGGCAGGCACCAGACGCTTACCAGCGCAGGTTCGGCCAAGGGTGTATTCGATATTGACCCGGTGCAGTTGCTGATGGTAGCGGACTCGCTGCGCAAAGAAGGCAAGCTGGCGGACGGTGGGTCCATTGATGCGCCTGTGGACCTGTTGCTAGGAACTGATACCAACCCATTCGCCGAGCCATTGGAGCTCAATGTAATTATGCTGCAGAAGGCCGTAGATGCCGGGGCAGATTTTGTGATCACCACACCAGTCTTCAACCTCGACAGGTTTAATATCTGGATGAGCTATGTGCGCGAGCGCGGACTTCACCAGAAGGCCTGCATTATCGCATCGGTAAAGCCGCTCAGCTCCGCTCAGGAAGCCATTGCTCTCTCTGAGAAGAACAACACCATTGATATTACAGATGATATAGTCGATAGACTGCAGACTGCTCAAGATCAAAAAGCCGCCGGGATACACCTGGCAAACGAAACGGTCGCTTACCTGAAGAAGGTAGATGGTGTGCGCGGCGTGCACCTGATGACCGGAACCAATTTCGATCTCGCAGCAGAGATAATCAAGACAAACGGACTCTCGAAGAGTTAAGCCAAAATGCTTCGGGACGATCGTCCCGAAGCATATCAAGGGACGAAGAGATAATACAGGTTGTCGCCAATGCACAATGACGCAAGACGCTCGACGCCGGACGCATAACGCATAACGCGCTAACGCACAACCTGATCTATCAACAAAGGGAAAAGCTATGCCGGCCAAATATCATATACATCCAAAACCGACCCCGCCGAAGCATAAGCGCATCGGGAAATACGCGATCATTGATTGGCGTGAGGACTGCTCCGCCTGTCATAACTGCGTCAAGCGCGAGTGCATCTACAGTGTTTATAACGATGAGCGGGACCGGCTGCAAAAGACGGTGCAGGATTATGTGGACTATCTCTACGAATGCAAGGGATGCCTGTGCTGTGTGCAGAGTTGTACAAAGGGTCTACTGACCCAGCAGGTCAACCCTGAGTATCTGGAGATGGGCGACGACGTATGGACGGCGGACATTATATCCAGCACCTGGTATCAGGCGGAGACTGCCAAGGTACCCGTCTCAGGCGCGGGATACCCGGGACCGTTCAGAGGGCCGGGGTTTGACTCGATTCTCACTGACATGTCCGAGATCGTCCGCCCTACCCGCGACGGAATCCATGGTCGCGAATATATCAGCACCCAGGTCGACATAGGCCGCAAGCCGATGAAGCTGGAGTTTAATCCTGATGGCAGCCTTAAGACCGATTTCCCCGCACAAGTGGAAATTCCACTGCCAGTGCTGTTCAATATGATGCCATGGCACGCCCCGAGCGTGAACGTTTCCAAGGCTATTGTGGATACTGCAAAGGCGCTGGGCACCCTTGCTATAACCAATGAGCCGAAGCTGATGAGCAGCGAGAGTGTAATTCCACACATCCCCGAGCAGGCCAAGGACGACCCTGCGATAACGGCGCGCATGGCCCAATGGAGCGACTGCAAGGATGTTGTTGCACGCATCAAAGCTGTGAAAGAGAAGAACCCGGACCTGGTGGCGATAGTGAGACTGCCGCTGGGATCGGCATCAATACCACGAGCGCTGGAACTGGCGAAGCAGGGAATCGATGCCTTCCACGTCTACGCCGACTGGCAAGGAGTCGTGGGCAACAACGGCAAGCCTCAGCATATATCAATAGCGGTGCGTGAGATTCACCAGGCGTTTGTCGCTGCGGGCTGCAGGGACGAAATTACACTGATAGCCAGCGGCGGTATATCCTTGGCCGAGCACGTTATAAAGACATTGCTCTGTGGCGCGGACCTGATCTGCGCGGACGTGCCGTTGATGGTCGCATTAGAATGCAGGATCTGCAAGAACTGCACCAAGGGCATCCTGTGCCCTATCGGCCTTGCGGATGTGGATCACGACTACGCAGTGCAGAGGATGGTAAACCTGATGTCCGCATGGCACAGCCAAATGCTTGAAATGATGGGCGCTATGGGCATTCGCGAGGCACGGAGGCTGCGCGGAGAGGTCGGCAGAGCAATGTTCTTCGACGACCTGGAGCGCGAGTGCTTCGGCCCGGTATTTGGACAGCGCAAGGCTGTGGAGGCATAGAAATGGCAATAACTGTTGACCCGCACAGACCCATAAGACCCGACCACGACCTTGGCCTGTCGGTACCGAAGCGTGAAGTGAAGCCCGCGCCGGACCGGTGGCGCAACCAGCTCGGCAAATATCGGGTGTGGCGCTACGAAGAGCTGTGCAAGAAGTGCGGCAAGTGTGCGGAGATATGTCCAAACGGCGTTCACGTGCGGCCCGAAGGCTACGCGGGGTTCGTTCGCCCGCTAGAATCCAAGTGCACAGCGGAAACATGCAAGAAGAACGGTACCTACTGCGTGGACAACTGCCCTCAAAAGGCGCTGCGCACAGAAGTGCTCCCGCTCTATAAATCATTGGGCGATTTCCGCTGGACGGCTGACTTGATTCTCTCGACCTGGCACATGGCCGAGACCGGAGAATTACCTGAAGGTGAACTCGAAAGCGAGGTCGGCAACTCCGGCGGTGGGTTCGACAAGATACGGTTTAAGTTCCCCGAGAACGGCCAGCGCACAAACCCGGACGAGATCAGCACAGCTATTCCCTTGAATCGCAGGGAAGACGGGCGGCCTAAGATCACCATTGACCTGCCGGTATACGGCGGAGGAATGTCGTTCGGATCGGTAAGCCCAGTCACAATCCTGAGCAAAGCTCGTGCGGCGACGGCGTGGAACATCTTCAGTTGCACAGGTGAGGGTGGTTACATCGACCGATTGATTCCTTACAAAGATCACATGATCACGCAGGTTGCCACGGGGCTCTTTGGTGTGCGTGAGGAGACAATCCGCCGCGCGCGCATAGTCGAGTTTAAATATGCACAGGGTGCGAAGCCGGGACTGGGCGGCCACCTGCTTGGAGATAAGAACACACCTGCGGTTGCGGCGATGCGCGGTGCAGTGCCGGGAACGTCATTATTCTCGCCATTCCCATTCCACAGCGTCTACTCAATCGAAGACCACAAAAAACACGTGGACTGGATAAGGCACGTTAACCCGCGCGCGCTGGTATCGGCAAAAGTCTCTACACCTATCGACGTTGACATGGTCGCAGTAGGATCATACTTCGCAGGCGCGAATATCGTCCACCTCGACGGCAGCTACGGCGGAACGGGTGCGGCTCCTGACATTGCAAAGAAGAACATTGCAATGCCTATCGAGTATGCAATCCCCAAGGTAGCGCGGTTCCTGGTGGAAGAGGGAATCCGCGACGAAGTGACGCTGATCGTCAGTGGCGGCATTCGGACCCCTTGGGATATGGCTAAGGCGATTGCATTGGGCGCTGATGGAGTAGTGATCGGCACGCCCGAGATGGTGGCCCTGGGATGCATCCGCTGCGGAAAGTGCGAGAGCGGCAAAGGCTGCGCTCGCGGCATAGCGACCACAGACGCCGAGATGGTCAAGAAGATGGATATCGAGTGGGGCACTCAGAGGTTGATAAACATGCTCCACGCGTGGCGGCTGCAGTTGGTAGACATCCTGAGCAGGTTCGGGATGAGCGATGTGAAGGAACTGCGCGGCCGGACGGATTTGTTGAGGCATCTGGATTACGAAGAAGCCTAGAAGTCTGACTCGGCGGTTTCGGGAAAAGGGTTTCCCGAAACAACGCAACGCAACTTTTTATGCTTCGGGACTGCTTTTCGTCCCGAAGCAGTTCGAAGAGCCAGGACTTCGGGACGAAAAACTTGTCCCGAAGTATCGTGCTCTGGGAGATAGTACCTAATATAAGTTAGAGCGAAGGGATTTCCCGAAACAACGCAACCTTATAACTTTTTGACCTTTTGACCTTTCATAGGACTTGGATTATGAGCATAGCAGATAAACTGATACAGAGCAGGCAGTGGATGATGGAGGGCTGGAGCCCGTCGGAACCCGCGCATACTGAAGAAGAGGGCGGATGCGGCGTTACGGGGTTTGCGTGCAGCATACCCGTGGGCGGTAAGCATATATATGAGCCATCAGTCCAGATGCACAACCGTGGCAACGGCAAGGGCGGCGGCATAGCAGCGGTCGGTCTGGTGCCGGAGCAGATGGGTGTGACGCGGGAGATACTGGATAACGACTATATCCTACAGATAGCTCTGCTGGACCCGAAGTGCCTGAACACGGTGGAAGCGGAGTTCGTGACGCCGATGTTCGATGTGCACCACTCGCAGAGCGTGCCGCACGTTGAGGACTATCGGGAGATAGACGGGCTGGACGTTAGGCCACCGGACATCCAGAGATACTTTGTAAAGCCGAAGAAGGACGTGCTCGCGAAGTTCGCGCAGGAGCGTGGGCTTGTGGGACTCGGCGAGCGTGATATAGAAGAAGAGTTCATGTATCAGAACGCCTTCGCGCTCAACACCCAGTATTATGCAGCGCTGGGTGACAAGCAGGCCTTTGTGATGTCGCAGGGCCGCAATATGATCATATTGAAGATCGTTGGTTATGCTGAACTGATCGTAAATTATTATCAGCTCGACGATTTCAAGGCACATGTATGGATCGCCCACCAGCGCTATCCAACTAGAGGCCGCGTGTGGCACCCTGGCGGCGCGCACCCGTTCTGCGGGATGAACGAGGCCCTGGTGCACAACGGCGACTTCGCGAACTACTATTCCGTATGTGAATACCTCGCCCAGCGCAACATCAAGCCGCTGTTCCTCACGGACACTGAGGTCTCAATTCTGGTGTTCGACTTGTGGAACCGCGTTTACAAGTACCCGCTGGAATACATAATCGAGGGTCTGGCGCCTACGAGCGAGCGTGACTTCGATATGCTTCCCAAAGAAAAACAGGAAGTCTACCGCAGGATTCAGCAGGGACACATTCATGCGTCGCCGGACGGGCCATGGTTCTTCATCATCGCCCGCAACGATGTCGAAAACGATGCGTTCCAGCTCCTGGGAATCACCGACACCGCCATGCTCCGGCCTCAGGTTTTTGCGCTGCAGGATGGTGAGGTGCAGATCGGCCTTGTTTGCTCTGAAAAGCAGGCGATTGATGCCACTCTTGCAAGCCTTGCCTGCGAGGACAGCCGGTTCTGCACTGTAGCGGACGATTATTGGAATGCTCGCGGCGGCAGCTACACCGACGGCGGGTCGTTCATGTTCACAGTCAAACACCAGGGCGACGGCACCTATAAGCTGAACTGCACTGATAAGTTTGGCAGGGAGCGGAGAGCTAAGAGCAGAGAGCAGAGAACTGGAGACCCGGTGGAGCTTGCGTCTGCCGTGCAGGGGATTTCCAGTGCGTTGACTGATGTGAGCGGGTGGTCGCTGTTCCAGGTGCTCAGATCCGCATCGGCTGGGATGTCCCTGGAGGACTTTAAGGCTTTCTGCACTCGCGTGGCCGAGAGCGCGAAGACTGACCCCGAGCGGGCGGCTGCTATTAACGCTTTCACGCTGATGATCGACCGCCGCTACCAGACCGGTCCCAACCAGCGAGGTCGCATAGTTGAGGCTGTCAACAAGGCTCTGGCTGCGGTGCTGGGTGGAGTACCGTCGATTACGGGTGAGGCTGCATCAAAATATGCGAGGATCGACTGGGAGACCAGGGGCATGCTCCGGGCGCCCAATGGGCTGGAGGAAGTGCTGGTCGTAAACGGTCACGACTTCCCACCCGAGGGTGACGAGTGCGACGCGCGAGTGGTCTATGAAGCCTACGAGCTGGGCTGGAAGCAGTTTATCTGCCACGGTTATGTGGGGCAGAGATTCCTTGGTGTCGGCCTTGGGCCGGATTCGCAGGGTTGTGTAATTGATGCCTACGACAGCACCGGCGACTACCTGGCTTCGGGACTGGACGGCGCAACAGTAACAGTGCACGGTAACGCACAGGACCAGCTCGCTCAAATTATGAGAGAGGGCCGGTTGGTAGTGCACGGGGACGTCGGGCAGACGTTCATGTATGGCGCGAAGGGCGGCACCGTGTATGTGAAGGGCAACGCCGCAGGGCGACCGTTGATCAACTCCGTAGGACGGCCAAGGGTAACTATTAACGGCACCTGCCTGGACTTTCTGGCTGAGTCGTTCATGGCCGGTGATCCACTTAATGGCGGCGGGTTCGTTATACTCAACGGCGTGCGACTTGATGAAGACGGCAGCGTGATTGACTTGGATACGCCATATTCGGGTTCCAACCTGTTCTCGTTGGCATCGGGCGGCGCGATTTACGTGCGCGACCCACACATGACGCTGGACAACGAACAGCTCAATGGCGGCGAGTATTACGAACTCACTGATGCGGACTGGCAACTTATCAAGCCGTATCTTGAAGAGAACGAGCAACTGTTTGATATCCCTGTCTCGCGGCTGCTTACTGTGGACGGGACCGAGATGGACCCGAGCAAGATCTACCGGAAGGTTGCCCCGGCACAGAAGAAAGTCGCCGCTGCAGCAGCCACCGCGGCGGACGATGATGTGATGAACAACGACGAGGAATCAGATGAATAACCCGGCTACGATAACATCAGTAAACCAGGGGCTCCTCGAAAAGCTCGACCCTGAGGGGAAGTTGAACCTGGCATCGTGCCTGCAGTGCGCCAGGTGCTCCGCCGGCTGCACAATGCGGCTGGAGACAGACATCCTCCCCCACCAGATGAACCGGATGGTGCTTATGGGAATGGAAGATGAGCTGCTGAAGAGCAAGGCTATATGGACATGCGTCTCATGCCACACCTGCGTATCGCGCTGTCCAATGAAGGTGGACACCCCCGCCCTCGTGGACAAGCTCCGCGAGATGACTCAAACAGCGCCGTCGCAGGATCTTGAGAAGATAAATATCTTTAATAATGAGATGCTCAAGTCTATGAAGCAGTTCGGCCGGGTGTATGAGCTTGGTATGATGGGCTTCTACAAAATGCGCGCTCGCGACCTTTTCAGCGACCTGGCCAAGTTCCCGACAATGCTGCTCAAGGGAAAGATGAAGATCTTCCCACCTCGCACAAGGGCCGCGAAGTCGGTATCAGCAATTTTCGATAAGGTGCGCGCACGGAGGGCAAAGCGATGAAGTATGCTTTCTTCCCCGGATGCTCGATGGAATCGACCGCCGGTGATTTTCGGATGTCAACACTCGCAGTAGCCGAGGCTCTGGGAGTCGAGCTGGAGGAAATACCGGATTGGTCCTGCTGCGGGTCCACACCGGCTCACGCCACCGATTCGCTGCTGGCGGCATCGCTGCCCGCGCGAAACCTGGCCATTGCACAGGATATGGGCAAAGATGTGGTAGTCTGCTGCGCGTCATGTTACAGCAGGTTGGCAAGCGCAAACGTTGCCCTGGCTGAAAATGCTGATCTTCGGGCTCAAGTTGCCGAGATTACCGGCAGGGAGTATGCGGGAGGATTGAAGATCCGGCACTTCTTGCAAGTTTTGAACGAAGATATCGGGCTTTCTGAGATCAAGGACAGTGTGGTGAAGAGCCTTAGTGGGCTCAAGGTGGCCTGTTACTACGGATGCCTCCTCACCAGGCCCAAAGAACTGAGTATCCTCAACGATCCCGAGGACCCTCAATTGATGGACAACATAATGGCTGCGGCGGGTGCGGAGCCTGTGGAGTGGCCTTACAAGACGGAGTGCTGCGGAGCAAGTTTCTCGATCACCCGCACTGAAACAGTAGAACGCTTGAGCGGGGACATTCTCCGCATGGCGAAACAGAGCGGGGCGGACTGCATAGTCGCCGCGTGCCCGCTCTGTCAGTCGAACCTTGACCTCAGGCAGGCGGATGTAGAGAAAGCAACGGGCGAAAAGATCGGACTGCCGGTGTTCTACTTCACTCAGCTCCTGGGACACGCGCTCGGAATACCCGATGCCGCGCTTGGGATCAACAAACTGATGGTAGACCCTTCAGCGATACTGGCGAGGTAGATGATATGGTAGCAAGAAAAGATGAGAGTGCGGGCCCGGTTGGAGCGGTAATGGTTTGCGGAGGCGGCGTCGCTGGTATTCAGGCGTCGCTTGACCTGGCAAACTCCGGCTACAAGGTTTACCTTGTGGAAAAGTCGCCGAGCATCGGCGGCAAGATGGCCCAACTCGACAAGACATTCCCGACAGGCGACTGCGCCACGTGTATTATCTCGCCCAAGCTGGTGGAGTGCACTCGAAACATGAACATCGAGATCATTCCCCAGTCTCAGATCGAGCACATGAGCGGTGAGCCCGGCAACTTCAAAGTTAAGCTGAAGCAGAAGGCCCGGTTCGTAGACGTGAACAAGTGCAACGCGTGCGGCGACTGCGAAAAGGTTTGCCCGGTGCACGTGCCTGACCCGTTCAACCGTGGGCTTGCAAAGCATACTGCTATCCATAAAGTAACAGCGCAGGCTGTGCCTAATGCTTATGTCATAGCCAAGGACGAGCGGCCGCCATGCGTGAGCGCATGCCCGATGGGCCAAAACCCGCAGGCTTATGTTGCGCTGGTTGCCCAGGGCAAGTTGGCTGAGGCGGCTGAAATTATCCGAAGAGATAACCCTCTGCCCCTCATCTGCGGCTATGTATGCCACAGACCGTGTGAAAGCGAATGCCAGCAGGGTCGTTATGGTGAGCCCATTGCAATCAGAAATCTGAAGAGATTTGTAATTGAGAACAGCGGAGAGCAGAGTGCGAAAAGCAAAGAGCCTGCCAGGACGGAAAAGGTTGCGATTATCGGCTCGGGGCCTGCGGGGCTTGCGGCGGCGGATTATCTAGTCCGAAAGGGCTACGGGGTCACGATTTTCGAGGCGGCATCGGTGCCTGGTGGTATGATGCGTGCCGGTATCCCTGCATTTAGACTCCCTCGCAATGTGCTGGACAGTCAGATTCAAGACATTCTCGACCAGGGCGTTGAGCTAAAATGCAACTCACCTATAGGGACCGACACCACAATCGATAGTCTGCTCCAGAGTGGCTACAAGGCCGTGTTCGCGGCAGTGGGCGCACAGAAGAGCAGTGAACTCGGTGCTGAAGGCGAGGATCTGCAGGGCGTTCGGCCTGGGATCGACTTCATCAAGCAGGTTAACCTCGGTGAGAAGGTACAGATCGGCAGCAAGGTTGCCGTGATTGGCGCTGGAAATGCCGCCATGGATATCGCCCGGACCGCTGTTAAGCTCGGTGCGAAAGACGTAACCATAATCTACCGCAGAACCAAGCGCGAGATGCCCGCTGACCCTGTGGAAGTAGAGGACGCCATCAAAGAGGGCGTGAAGTTCGTCTTCCTCACCAACCCCAAGAGGTTCGTCGGCCAGAACGGTAAGCTCACCGGCATCGAGTGCTTGAGCATGAAGCTATCCGATGAGCGTGACGCATCGGGCCGCAGACGTCCTGTGGCGGTAGAGGGCTCTGAGCATATTATCCAGTGTGATGATGCAATTATGGCGACCGGCCAGAAAGTGGACCTTGGGTTCGCCACAGGCAGTGAGCTTTGCGCGAATAAGTGGGGGCTGCTCAGCGTTGATCCTGTCACCCTGGCGACAGATAAGCCCGGCGTTTTCGCGGGCGGTGACGTGGTCGCGGGTGCAGGCACACTCAGTGAAGCAGTCGGCGCAGGCAAGCGTGCGGCTGAGTCCATTGACAGGTTCATAAATGGCGAAGATATGGTCGGTGACAGAACTGCAGACAGCCGCGTTTGGACCGATGAGCAACACAGGCAGCTTGAGCTTACTCACAAGCGTGAGAAGAGACTCAAGAGCGCAAGGGTTAAGCCTGACGTCGAACATGGGCCTTATAACCAAGAGCAGGCGATGGCCGAGGCTGGGCGATGCCTGGCCTGCGGTATCTGCTGCGAGTGCGGCGAGTGCGTCAAGGCGTGCCTTGCTAAGGCAATCGATCACAATATGAAGGACACCTACCGCGACCTCGCAGTAGGCGCAGTGCTTCTTGCGCCGGGTTATGATGAGTTTGACGCCACCCAACGCGGGGAGTTCGGCTTTGGGCGCTATGATAATGTAGTTACCAACGTGCAGTTCGAGCGGCTGTTGTCCGCCAGTGGCCCGTATAATGGCCACCTGCAGCGTCTTTCCGACGGCAAAGAGCCCAAGAAGATAGCGTTTATCCAGTGCGTTGGCTCCCGTGACGCCGCTAATAATCGCGCATATTGCTCCTCAGTGTGCTGTATGGCGGCGATTAAAGAGTCAGTAATAGCGATGGACCACGCGCCTGGGTTGGAAGTAGCCGTTTTCTACACCGACATCAGAGCGTTCGGCAAGGACTTTGATCGTTATTACGAGCGCGCGAAGAACGGTGGAGTGCACTTCGAGCGGAGTCTGGTTTCGCGAGTAGTTGAGATGCCGGGGTCTAAGAGCCTGCGGCTGTCATATATCAAAGGCGGCAAGCCGGTGGATGAGGAGTTCGATATAGTCGTGCTCTCCACGGGTATGCGGCCCAGCGACGAAGCTATCCGCACTGCCGGAATCCTTGGTATCGAACTCAACTCGTGTGGATTCTGCAAGTCCGACGAAATCGCCACAGTGGCCGCGAGCCGCAAAGGTGTGTTCGTCGCTGGTGCGTTCCAGGAGCCCAAAGATATCCCTGAGACAGTGACCCAAGCCAGCGCAGCAGCGGCTATGGCGATGGAGCTGCTATCCCCCGCACGCGGCACTATGGTCGCAGACAAGCAGTATCCTAAAGAACAGGATCTCGCCGACGCCGTACCGCGCATCGGTGTGTTCATCTGCCACTGCGGGATTAACATTGCCAGTGTGGTGGATGTGGAAAAGGTGGTCGAAGCCGCAAAGGATATGCCGTTTGTGGCTTATGCTGAGAACGCCGTATACGTGTGCGCCGACAACACTCAGGACAGAATGAAGGAACTCATCAAAGAGCATAACCTGAACCGATTGGTGGTGGCATCATGTACTCCAAGAACTCACGAAGCTCTGTTCCGCGAGACTGCCAGGGAGTGCGGGTTGAACCCGTTCCTGGTGGATATGGCAAATATTCGTGACCAGTGTTCGTGGGTGCATTCACAAGAGCCTGATGCAGCAACTAACAAGGCAATCGACCTTGTAAAAATGGCCACGGGGCGTGCCGCAAGACTGACCCCGCTTATGACCGAAGAACTGTCCGTTGTGCAGTCCGCTCTGGTGATCGGCGGTGGGCCGAGTGGTATGACCGCTGCTCTGTCGCTGGCGAAGCAGGGCTATATGGTGAACCTGATTGAGAAGTCCAGCAGCCTTAGTGGCCGATTGGCCTCCGGCGATTTACGAGATCGACTCACAGCCGATGTGGAGAATCATCCACTCATTAAGACATATCTGAGCGCCAAGGTTGCTAAACTAGCCGGGCATGTCGGGCATTTTATCAGCGAGGTTAAGACTCCTGAGGGAACGGTGGAGATCAGCCACGGCGCTCTGCTGGTGGCAACCGGCGGAATCGAGTATAAGCCGACCGAATATCTCTACGGACAGGACAGGCGCATCCTCACTCAGCGTGAGCTCGAGGCACGAATTGCAGCAGTGAGTGAACTGCCTGCAAGGCCGACTGTCGCTATGATCCAGTGCGTAGGCTCGCGCAACGAGCAGAGGCCGTTCTGCAGCCGGTCCTGCTGCACAGATGCAGTGAAAAACGCTATTCGCATCAAGGAAATGCGGCCGGACGCGAAGGTGGTTGTGCTCTATCGCGATATGCGGACCTACGGTATGAACGAGCTGTTCTATCAGAAGGCGCGCGAGATGGGCGTGCTGTTCTTGAGATACGCTCCGGAGAACCCGCCTGAAGTAGCTGGTGGTGATAAGCTCAAGCTGAAGTTTATGGAGACTGAGCTTGCGATGCCGGTGAACCTGGACATTGATCTCCTCGTGCTCTCAGCAGGGACATCCCCGGCCCTGGATAACGAAGAGGTATCCGAGCTTGCGAAGATTCCGTTGAACAATGACGGGTTCTTCCTTGAGGCGCACGTCAAACTGCGGCCAGTGGACTTCGCATCAGAGGGCATCTTCCTCTGCGGAAGCGCTCATTCTCCGAAGACTACCATCGAGAATATGCAGCAGGCGAGAGCCGCGGCAGGCCGGGCAGCGACCATTCTGAGCAAGAAGACAATGGTCGTGGGCGGCCAGGTGAGCCGAGTAGATACAAGAAAGTGCGTATCCTGCCTGACTTGCATGAAGGTATGTCCCTACGGCGCGCCGGAGGTGAGCACGCTCAACGGCAAGAACCGTGTAGAGGTGCAGGCAGCCAAGTGCATGGGCTGTGGAAGCTGTGCGGCGGCGTGTCCCGCCAAGGCTATTCAACTCCAGCACTTTATGGACGCGCAGGTGGAAGGCGCAATCGAAGCGCTGCTGGGAGGAACATGTTAATGGATTTTGAACCTAAGATATTGGCGCTGTGCTGCCACTACTGTGCGTATGCCGCCGCCGACCTGGCAGGCTCCATGCGCGCACAGTATCCCCCCAACGTGCGGGTGCTGCGCCTGCCGTGCACGGGCAAGGTGGACACAGAATATATTATGAAAGCCTTCGAGGCTGGGGTGGACGGTGTAATAGTTGCCGGATGCCTTGAGGGCGGATGTCACTTCCAGGAGGGTAACCTCCGCGCAAAGAAGCGTGTGGGGCTGGTACGTGACCTGATGGACGAGATCGGTCTGGAAAAAGACAGGTTGGAAATGTTCAATCTGTCTTCAGCCATGGGGCAGACATTTGCCGATATCGTTGTGACTATGACCGATCGTATCAAGAAACTGGGGCCTAACCCGCTGAGACGCGAGGCTGCGAAGGTCCTTGAGGGGATATCAAGATGATAGTTGCGCATCGCAAGAATATACAGGATTTGAAATCACTTCTGGCACAGCACAAGAGAATACTGGTGCTCGGCTGCGGGACGTGCGTTACCGTGTGTCTCGCCGGTGGTGAGCGCGAAGTGGGCATGATCAGCTCGGCCCTGAGAATCGCGTATAAGCTGGACGAGCAGGAGCACGATATTCTGGAGCTCACCATCGAGCGACAGTGCGAAAATGAGTTCATGGAGCAGATTATCGAAAACGTTCAGAACGTAGACGCGGTGCTGTCGCTGGCATGCGGCGCGGGCGTGCAGGCTATGGCCGAACGGTTCCCGAATACTCCGGTCTATGCCGGTCTGGACACCAAGTTCATCGGCATCCTACAGGAGCAGGGCATATGGACTGAGAAGTGCGCGGCGTGCGGAAAGTGCGTGCTGGGCGAATATGGCGCAGTCTGCCCGATTACCCGCTGCTCCAAGAGCCTGCTCAACGGCCCGTGCGGTGGCGCGCGCGACGGTAAGTGCGAAGTCTCACCGGATACCGACTGCGGTTGGCAACTCATCTATGATCGCCTTAAGGCAATCGGCCAGCTCGACCGCATTCTCGAGCCCGCGCCGATGCATGACTGGTCCAAGAGTCACGAAGGCGGCTGCAGGAAAATCGTGCGCGAGGACCAGAGGATCGTCGTAAAGTAAGAATCTCTGGATAACTAATATCAAAATCTGACGGCCGGGCAATTGCCCGGCCGCTTTTTTTGCATGGCACTTTGGGTAAAATTTCAATAAGAACAGATGTTTGTTTTGAATTAACGGTAGAGACGGAGTTGATACCTATGTGGCGAGTTATATATCTATCGGCCGCTGTGCTGATTATACTGCTGCTGGGGGGCATATCCGCATCGGCGGCAGCTGTTTACGCAGGATCAGGAATCCCTAGTCCAGGCGGAGTCTCAACAGGAGGCGGCACCGGGCCATATTACGGGTCTCAATATGGTTACCAATATGGCTCGCAATATCCGTATGGTAACCAGTATCCCTATGGCTACCAATATCCATATAGTTCCCAGTATCCACCCGGATCGCAATATCAATATCCTTATGGTTCCGGGTATCCATACGGTTATCAGTATCCTTATGGCAATTATTTCTATCCCTATGGCTATTGGAACCCACAGCCGTTCGGCTATTATTATGGGGGATGTAATCCTAATTATAACTACAACCGAGGCGTAAATCCCAACCCCCGCAACTATGCGCCTGGAACACACGCTGGGCCGCCTCAGTCGCGTGATTGTTATAATCCGCCCAACTGGCCAGTCAGGCGCTAGCCCATCTCATTAGCCATAACCGATTGGGTAAGCAGGTGACTGCGAGCCCATTCTACTGATCCTCGAATACCGGCTTGAAAGTCTACTTCCGGCCGGTATTCTAGTAATTGGTGAGCCTTGGATATGTCTGCCCAAGTCTGAGGCACATCGCCGGGCTGTTCCGGTTGTCGGGAGATCAAGGCCCGAGTCTCCAACGCTTCCTCAAGGCAACTTACCATCTCTGCAAGGCTGATCGTGCGATTGTTTCCCAGGTTGATAATCTCATACGGGCTGCCCGCATAGGATATAGCCGCGCGCAAGCCTTTGACTATGTCCGATACATAAGTATAGTCGCGCCTGGTCGAGCCGTCACCGAAGATGGGGATATCGTGGCCGTCGTGAATCAACCGCGCAAACTTGCAGATAGCGAGATCCGGGCGCTGTCGTGGGCCGTATACTGTGAAGAATCTGAGCGCAATGAACCTGATGCCGTAGAGGTGGCTATAGACATGGCCTAATAGCTCCCCGCTGACCTTTGTGCTGGCGTAGGGGCTGATAGGCATCAGTACATGATCATCCTCCCGCCACGGCACATTCGGGTTAACGCCGTATACACTGCTGGATGAGGCAAATACAAATTGCTTCACGCCCCACTCCCGTGCAAGCTCCAGCATATTCTGCGTGCCCGCAACGTTCACGTCCTGGTAAGTCAGTGGGTCCTGAATAGACGGCCTAACCCCAGCTTTTGCAGCAATGTGGACTATCACATCAAACTCCCCAGACAAATGCTCCCGCAGAGAATCCCTATCGCGGATGTCCTGCTGGATTAGGGTGTAGGTGTCATAATCGAAATGGGGACCAATATTCAGCCACTTTACTACAGGATCGTAAAATGGATCGAAGTTGTCCACAACCGTCACCCGCCACCCGTCCATTAGCAGCGAGTCAACCAGATGACTGCCGATAAAACCGGCTCCGCCTGTTACCAGCGCGCTTTTCATATCCGACCCTCCGTGGTCCAGGTATCGTGTTCAGCGTTAGTCATTCAGCGGTTGACACATCACATGTAGTGCGTCCGGCGTCGAGCGTCTTGCGTCACGCGTCATTGTCTGTTCTCTCCTCGTCCCTTTTCGCGTTCTCGCGCTTTCGCGATTAAGTTGTGCTAAGTGAACATTATAATGGAGCCGCATTCGAGAACTTGTATAGTCGCGTGCCAAGCGATTCTATGTTATCTGCAAATATGTGATTTACGATCGGTAGCCAGCGAGGCTGTGAGCCGGGGGTATATCTCTGTACGCTTGAGTAGGACAAGCCTGGGCCGGTTCGGAATGCTGCCTTGATATTATTATCAGTTGGGTTCACAGCCAGCACATATACATCGCCGTTAGCCACTCGGGTCAGGGCGTGAATTTCCTTGCTGGAGGCCACAACGGACTGCACAGGACCGGCATCGATCCCTAGCGCGAACGGGCGCAGCCGCTCCATCTCCTCTCCAAGTGACTTCAACACCTGCATTTGCTGGTCTCCATTCTCCAGGGCATATGGCAGGCAGAAGAAGAAGAGGCCCCGTGCCCCTGAAGTAAGCGCCAGATATGCCTCGCACATTATCTCCTGGAACGTAGGCGACCGCCCCTCTGATCCCATCTTGCTGCACTCGACAACTTGCCACATACTGCGCGAACCCATTACAGATTCCCGGACCCGATTAGCCGTATCAGCAACAGTTTCGACCCGCACTTTGGGCAGTTTATCGGAATAGAAATCGTAGACGGGGTAGTAGTCGGTGCCTAGGGCGTCGGTGCAAGCAACATGCGCCGCAGCGTCTTGTTCACGTGTGAGCACTTGGTACACGAGATGGTCTGGGTCAGTATTTCGAATATAGTCATAAGTATGGTTAATCTGCGGGAGGAAGAAATCGGAGCGTTCATCGTTGATATACCAGCCCAGGATCGCGGAATGTCCCTTGAGCGTTTCCACCGCGCCTTCGCGTGTACTCTTCGGGCCCTCCCAGCGGTCAAACCGGACAGGCGCTTGCCGGAAGTTGTCATAGCAGTCCTTGGTCGAAACTAATACCTTGAGCCCGCGCCGTTCTGCTTCATCCAGGTAACGCTTTACCGATGCAGCGTCACGGCCTGCTATGAGATTGTAGTGAATCAGGGTGTTGAACTTCCATTCAACCACTCGGTCCAGATCAGCCACATGCTCCCGATCCGCTCCCCAGGTGTAGAACCCCACGGGGAAAAATGGCTTGCCATCAACAATACAACGGCTGTGTTCATCGACATAGACCTGTGGCGGAGGGCTGTCACTTATGCGCAGATCAATCTCCTGCTTTCCCAGTTCATCCCCGGTTTCCCGGTCTTTCAGCCTGACGAGGACTCGGTAATTCCCCGACTTAGCATCTGCTAAAGAAAGCCGAATATCAGACCAGCCCGAGCTTGCGGGGCTGGCGCTTACTAAAGGCGATATTTCTTGCCCATCTCGATCCTGGACAACGGCGGATGCGCTCAGCGAGTCTACTGGGTGAGTGGAATTACCTGCGACCTCCACACCAACAGTCGCATGCTTGTCCTGCCCGGCATAGATCGTGCTCCGATAAGCCGGGTAGCGGAGCATGGCGCGCAGTGTAGTTTCGTCTTTGATCTCGGCGGACACATCATCGTACCAGACCATTCCGCTGCATTCGGGATAAGTGTGTAAACCGATAGCAAGGCGTACGGCGCCGTTGGGGACTCTTTGATCAATAGACACCTGGGTCCAATCCAATGTACCGACGATGGCGGAGGAGTAATATCGCTCGACGACGCGACCTCCTGAATCATACCAGCTTATAGTCATGTATGTCCCCGTGCCACGGAGGTCGGCGAGTTTGACCCATGCGTTGAAGTGCAGGATACCACCACCTTGCACTGTGTGTATCTGCCTGGCTGTTATGAAGTCCGGTCCATCGCTGCAGGTAATTGCAAGGCTCTTTTGCCCTCCATGAGAAATTCCATCCGCCGCACTACAGCGCCCTGGGTCAGACAGAGTCCAGCCGCTTGTTGATTTTTCAAAGCCTGAGTTATCTATCATATTTGAGCTCTGCGCCAGTGTGCCGAACAGAAATAGCGCCACCGTCAGCACCGGAAGCGTGAGCAGCCAAAGGCGGGTTATGGGGTATCTGTTCAATTTCATCATATCGCCTCCTCACCTCGCGACGTGCGAGACCACATAACGATACTTGCCGGATTGCGTGCACTCGATATCCTCGGGAAACTCGAATTCCACATTACACTGCTCGCCCATCACCAGCCTGATTCCATCTCGAATCTGGGCAAGCTCTTCTGAGCGGGTGACTTCAGCGGAGCAGTTGCGGTCCCAAGGAGTTATCCGCACGCGCACGCTGGTGTAGTCGTCCTGAATGCACTGGCACTTTCTAATCCAGCTATATTTCAGTATGCTGTTGTTCAAAGTCATAATCATGTACTCTGCAGGGATGATGCCGCCATCCTCGCGCACGAATGAGTCTGTAAGCCTGCCGGTCACGTGCTGAAGCATCGGCCAGGAGGCCCCACACGCACACTTACCCTCTTTGAATATTGCCGTATCACCCACACGGTAACGAATAAGAGGCATTGTAAAATTGGTCAACAGCGTCAGGACCACTTCCCCTTCCTCACCGGGCTGGGCGGGGCTACCGTCCGGGCGCAGTATCTCCAGGTAATGGGTGGGCATGCAGATATGGAGACCATCGTGAGCGCTGCACTCGCAGGCTATATCACCCGTCTCCCTGGTCCCGTAACGGTTGAACACAGGCGCACGAAATACACGCTCAATGCACTCGCGCATGTGGGGATACAGAGTCCCGGCGGAGGTCATTATGGCTTTGGGCGAATGGATATCCAGCCCCTCCCGTTCTATGAAACAGGCAAGGTCGTAGGTGCTTCCGGCGTAGCCGAGGATTTGCACCGGACGATGGGCATTAATCTCACTAACATAATCCCGCATCCGCTCCGGTGTCATCCTGAATGAGTTCAGCCACAGCTCATTCCTCAGCCATCTGCCGGCCATAGTTCGCAACTGCTCGCCGCCGGCAAATAAATCCCGTTCAGAGCCCCATAATATGACATGTGGCATCCCTACGTGATATCCAGTCCACTCATCGAACAAGTCCTTGGTAGCCATCACCCATTCAAATGTCGACTTATCCCAGAGAAATGTGATCGGCTCACCGGTTGATCCGCCTGACTTGTTCATGAAGCTCGGTGGTCCATCAGGCTGGGTGGAGCGCAGGTCGTGGTTTCT
>JAJFTD010000006.1 GCA_021373255.1 bacterium | reverse complement strand
CAACGTAATTGTGATAGACCAAACCGTTCGAATTATGCGAAACGTGGTCTTTTCGGCCTCTGCGAGGCCGGCTTCGGCAGCTCCGCTACGCTCTGCAGTCCGAAGCAACCTCAGTTTGCTCGCTAACTTTCGACAACTATGCATCAGGATACCGGACCCGCCGAGCCCACAATGCATCCCGTTTCTCAACTCTCCACCCTCCACTAATAATGACACGTAAAACAGCTCGCCGAAGCGTTATTCCGCCAATGGCAAGTCACACAGAAGTTCATATCGAATGGATGCACCGCCTTCACCCTGTCCATAGCGGCCACATTACCATGGCACTGGCTGCAGTCTATCCCCCGAGCCAGGTGAGGTTGGTGCTGAAACCGCACAAACCCCGGCACTCGGTTCACCCATTTCCATGGTATCGGCTCTCCGCGTCGATAATATGTGCTAATTCTCTTGATCGGCCAGAAATTGGATGCTATCACGTTATGACACAGCAGGCATTTTTCTACCGACGGCATGCCTGCATTTGACGAGTAAGTCGCGCTGGGATGGCAGAAAAAGCAGTTCAAGTTCTTCGTCTGCACATGGATCTGGTGGCTGAATGGTATCGGCTGCGCAGGCGGAAGCGGCCGGAAGTACCGCGCAATTACTGCCATTCCTATTGCGATCATAACTATGGCTGTTATCCCTGCTGACCATCTTACCCATTTCGGAATACGGTTGCGTTGAGGGTCACGCCGGGGCCCGGTCCAGTCGCGCAGAGTGGAGAATACGACAAATACCGCTTCACCCAGGAGAAGCAGCACCTGCCATATCCAAGATCCGTCCCTGCGCTCATCATTCATATAGACTCATCCCCCTTATTCACTTCCGCAAGCACAGCTTGTGCCCCGGAAATCAGGGGACACCTGCCCAAGAACCATGCCATCGATAGCGCCAATGCACCAATAAAGCCAAGCAGTGTCAGCACCCCCACCGGCGCGATCATCAGCTTGTCGGGTCTCAAACTCGGCACCACCAGCACATAACGCTCTAGCATAAACCCCAACAGAGCCAGCACTGCCACTCCCGATGCCGGCTTCGCATTCATCTTAATTATCCGGCTTTGCAGCAATACGAACGGTATAGCGTAGGCTATGGCAAATGCCATCCATCCCAAGACAGGCCAGGGACCATACATATACCTTATCAGGAGGAAAGGCGTCTCCTCGGGCAGATTCTCATACCAGATCGTGAGATACTGAGCAAAGAACAACCCCATATCAAACAGCGCGAACGCCAGCATCAAGTTGCCCATATCGTTGAATTGCCCCGGCTTCAAATGCGGCTGCGTGTCGGGAATCTTCCTGAGCACGGCTGATGCTATTATCATCACTCCCATTGCCGCAAAGATATTTGTGCAGAAGTAATACGGTGCAAACATCGTGCTCACCCACTCCGGCGAGAGTGACATTATGAAATCCCAGGAGACGAGTGTCGAGGCAACAGCGTACCACATAACCACCGCCACGGAAATGGCATTCATCCTGAAGTGCTCTCTCTCCGTGATCTCTTCGCCGCTGTTGACCTTTTCGTCAGCAATGAGGTTCCAACGCACCATCAGCCAGCACAGCACCCAGAATACGCCAAGGCTCAACACTTCACGGACCACCAGGAACAGCACATTCAGCCATGCCCCTTTCCCACGAACAGAGTGTGCTACCCACGGCATATATCCGCTCACACCCGCCAACAGCGCGATCAGCACAATCCCCATCACAGGCATAAACGCCAGAGCCGATTGTGCGATCCGTATGATCACAGGAGTCCACCTTGCCTGCGCCACTCTAAAGATGGCTGCCCAGGCCAGCATGCCATTTGCGATCCCTACGAACACGACAAATCCCACCAGCAGCCACAGCCATTCTTCCAACGGCGAGAGCACGAACCCTACCACCACTCCCAATATGCCCAACAATACCAGCGCCATCATCGCCAGCTTTACCGGCAATCCGAGCACGGGTGCATGGTCTACCATGGACTTCCCACCTCCACGGCTCCCGTTTGCCGGAGCAACTCCTCCACTTTGGCGCGTTCGTGTGGCCTGCAGTGGACTTCTATCCCATAGCTGTCCCCGCTGAACCTGGGGTTGTAGCCTGTTGGTGCCCTGCGTGGCCCCAGTGCCGCCAACAGCAGTATGGCAAAGAACGCTCCCAGCGACCCCAGCAGGATGGTTCCCTCGTAAGCAGGGATAATATACGGCACGTTTGATATAGGTGGCTTGCCTCCCACCACCAGATCATAGATCAGTGATGTGGTGATGCACATTACCCAGAACAACGCCAGGCCGAATATACCGCCCACCGTGGCCAAGCCGCGCACCGGGGTGAACTGCGACGGCATCAGATCCTCTATTTCCTTGAGGTTGGTAGGGCCGTAGGCGCTGTAGTCTCTATACCGCGAGTCCTTGAGTTTCTCCAGCCCTCGCTTGAATGTGTCAAAGTCCTCGTATCTGGCCTGAAGCGTAATTCTGTCGCTCATAGCGCCCTATCTCTTTCCGGCAGAGCATCCTCTTTCATCTCACTCATCGGGATCGATGGGAGCAGCTTCACGCAGACCAGGAACAGGAACAGGAAGAACCC
This sequence comes from bacterium, assembly GCA_021373255.1. GTDB lineage: Bacteria > Armatimonadota > UBA5829 > UBA5829 > UBA5829 > UBA5829. The sequence goes on along the minus strand of JAJFTD010000006.1, from coordinate 9,738 downwards.
AAAAGAGAACCCGGTCACCAATATCTCCACAATCCTCGGCGCATATATCGCCCACGATGACGGCAGGTAATCGTGTGACAGTGAAGCCACGATGATCACATACCGCTCGATCCACATCCCCAGATTCACTAGAATCGCTGCTACAAAGAGATACCTGAGGTTCTGCCTCCACTTCTTTACGAAGAAAGTCATCGGCACCAGCACGTTAAAAACAACCAGCATCCAAAACAATGTACTGTAATATGGGCTGCCAAACGCTCTGAATGCTTGAAACTGTCGCTCGAACTTATCAGCGCTATACCAGCTCATGAACGCTTCCACACCATAGGAATACCCGATTATCGAGCCCGTAAAGATCATTAATAATGCCATTTGCTCGAAGTAATAAGGCGTGAGTATCCTGTCCAGCCGCAGGGATTTTCGCAGCGGGATCAACAGAGTAATGACCATTGCCAGCCCCGAGTGTATGGCCCCGGCTACGAAGTATGGCGCAAAGATGGTTGTGTGCCACCCACGCACAAGCGACATCGCAAAGTCCCATGACACCACGCTGTGCACGGATATAACCAGCGGAGTCACAAGCGTTGCCAGTGCGAGATACGCCCGCGCGTAGTGCCGCCATTGCTCATACTTCCCCGTCCATCCCAGCGCCAACCACGTGTATAGCTTCCTGCGCCACGTCTCTCGCGTGTTATCTCTCGCTGTTGCAAGGTCCGGGATCAGCCCGAGATAGAAAAACAGCGTACTCACCGTGAGATATGTGCTTACCGCGATAACATCCCACACCAGTGGAGACTTGAAATTCGGCCAAAGATGCCGCCAGTTGGGATATGGCAGCAGCCAGAAGAACACCCATATTCGCCCAAGGTGGATCAATGGAAAAAGCCCCGCAGTCAGGATAGCAAAGATCGTCATCGCTTCAGCCACGCGATTGATACGGTTCCGCCACTTCACCCGAAACAGATACAGAATCGCTGATATCAATGTGCCAGCATGTGCAATACCTACCCACCAAACGAAGTTGGTGATATACGTCGCCCAGCCGACAGGTATCGACAGCCCCGTCACTCCCATCCCTAGAAAATACTGGAACAAGTACGCAATGAAGCCAACCAACATCAGCAAGACGCACAGCCCCAGCACAGCCCAATACCCCAGCGTTGGCCAGCCCAGCGACTGCAGTACCTGCCTGTCAATATTATTAAACGCTTCTTTACCGACAGGTCTTTCCATCAGGTCCTCTCGACAATCCGTTTCAAATAGATCACGGCAGTCTTCGTGTTTAGCTCGTCCAGCACCTGATAAGCGCGCGGGTCGTGGCGGATCAACTGAGAGACCCGCGAATCATCTTTCATCAAGTCTCCGAATGTGAACACCCCGGTCGGGCATGTTTGCACGCATGCGGGCGTAATTTCGCCATCACGCACCGGCCGCCCCTCCCGTTTTGCTACTATCTCTGCTTCACGAATCCGTTGGATGCAGAAAGTGCACTTCTCCATCACGCCTCGTGACCTGGTTGTGACATCGGGGTTGAGCTGCCAGTCAAGTGGGGTGGGCCAATCGTAGTCAAACCAGTTGAACCGCCGCACCTTGTAAGGGCAGTTATTCGAGCAATACCTGGTCCCCACGCAGCGGTTGTAAATTTGCATATTGATGCCCTCGTCGCTGTGCGCCGCCGCAAATACCGGGCACACAGGTTCGCAGGGAGCGGCATCACAGTGTTGGCAGAGCATGGGCTGAAAGAGTATCGGGGCCGATTCCTGCTGCCAGTCAACATACTGATCAATCCGAAGCCAGGCCATTTCTCGCCTTCGGTAAATCCCCTCCGGCCCTACCACCGCCAGGTTGTTTTCCGCATAACACGCAACCGTACACGCATGGCAACCGATGCACTTGCTCATATCCACAACCATAGCCCACCGGTGCCCTGCATGTTTGTGGCCAGGGTAAAAATCACGCTCATTGTAACCACTTGGCAAAGGCATCCTGATCGGCTTTTCTCGTTTAAACCTGCTCTCCAGTGCCACAGTCCGAGCAATATCCCGGTCGTATTGCCTATTAGCCCCCTTAATACGTGTCACCCACTGCCTATCACCCACGGCGTTCAACGTCACGCGCGGGTCTTCAGCGTTAATTACGCGCAGAATATTCACCCCTCTGCCCGACGCATACCGGCCGTAGTCCGTGTGCCCCTGGCCAATCGGCACCGCGACAGTATCCCTCGCTACTCCACGCCACACAAACACAGGCAACTGCAGCTTAACCCCAGCGTGCTCCAACTCCACCACATCATCCATCCCCACGCCAATGCGCCTCGCCGTGTCCGGATGCATCTCCACCCACGATCCCCAGACCGCTCGCGTGACCGGCTCCGGTATCTCCTGAAGCCATCTTCGATTGGCGTTTCGCCCGTCATAGAAATAAATATGCGGATAAGCCCACAGCCTTATACCCTTACCGCCCCCAGTCGGTGGCTTGGTAGCACTTGCCATCGGCGTACCGGGTGATGCAGATGTGGTGACCGCCCCAGCAGTTGGCGTTAATGGAGTTAATGGAAATGTGCCACCCGGAACGCTGCTGCTATAGCCCGTGGACGGTGTTGCATCCCTGCCGCTGCTGGTTGAACCCGGCCAGCGCCCACCCACACGCAGCAGGCTGTCCCACTCCGGCGAAGCCTGTCCTGCCCCCGCAGGCACACCCCACTGCCGTTTTAGATAATTTAAGAAGTTCGCCGCACCCAAGTTGGCTCCCGATCGCTGTGCAAGCTCAATGAGTATATCCCCCGTGTGGCGTGTGTTCCACAGCAGTCCCATCGTCGGTTGCATCAGGTTGGCGACGTCGGGGTAGGGGCGATAATCCCCCCAAGACTCCAATGGTGTGTTGGACGGAAGCACCCAATCGGCGCGAGAACTCGTCTCGTCCATAAAGCTGGACAGGCTCACCACCATACCCACGCGCTTCAATGCATCAACAAACCTCGCACTCTCAGGCAGCCCATAGACGGGGTTCGCACCTTGGATGATTAATGCGTCAACCCTTCCGCCATCCATGTCACTGATCAGAGCAGTCATGTCGGCCATACTTGAAATCCCAGTGATGGCATGCGGCCTGCCCGTATTTACCAATCCCGCTGCTCGCCCGGCGTTCACCGCTGCGGCAGCCTGCGCAGAATCAATATCCCATCCCGGCAGCGCCAGCGGAGCCCGTGCCGACGCAAGCCCCTGTGCCGCATCACTAAGCACACGTGGGTCCAGATCATACTTTCGAGCCACACCGCCCACCGATGCTCGCCCCAATAACGCCGAAGCAACTTCACTTGCTGCCCCGGGGGGCACGATAATACGCACATCAGCATTAGCCGCAGTCATCGACACTCGCGGCCCAACGTAGATAAACCTGCCCCGCTTGCCACCGACAACCCGCCGCATCACCTCAAACTGCCCCGCGAACTCCACTGGCGACACCCATGTCTCCAGGAAATCGCATCCAAACGCTATCAAATAATCACTGTCGGCTATGTTGAAACTCGGCACCACCCCGCCATTTACAGCTTTCACCGGTTCGTAGTTGATCGGCTCATACACCACCACCGGTCCACCACCCATTGCAGTCATCCACGCGCGCATCAGGGTATCCAATGAGCCCGTCTGCAGGTCAGTAATCAGGGCAATCCGCTGTCCTGCGAGTGCTGTGCTGATATCGTCCAACGCGTCGTCCCAACTGGCATCTTCAAACTTCCCATCAACCTTGCGCTGGGGCCTTTTAATTCTGTCAGGGTCGTAGAGGCCATGGAGAGCCGCCTGCCCACGCGCGCAAAGTGTGCCGTGGCTGATCGGCTGCAGAGGGTTTCCCTCGCACTTCACCACGTGGGATTCCCTGTTGCGCACCACCATTGCGCATCCCGCCGGGCACTCCCGGCAGCTTGTGGCATACCATGTAGACACGCCGGGAACGATGTCCTCAGGCTGGTTGAGGTAGGGGATCAAACGGTCGTAACCGACGGCTGATAACCCCACTCCGCCAATGGCTGCTCCCATTCCTTTGAGAAATTCCCTGCGCGTCAGAGGCAATGCTTTCCCTTTCTTTTTGTGGCGTGCGGCCCTTTTCTTGCATGTGGTTTTACACACAATGGCTTGAATCTACACATGCTTACTTGATATAGCGCCGACTGCATGCTACACTGCATCACAAATCAGCTTGCAGGGTATGAATGGGGTGTCATCGGTCGAAATTAGGGAGGACACTATGGAACTGAGAGAGGTTATCGAAACGCGTGCTAGTGTGAGGCAGTTTGCCGGCGATATGGTGCCGGTCGAGCATCTTCGTGAGATGGTAAGGCTCGCAGGGCTTGCGCCCAGCATCAATAACTCCCAACCCTGGCGGTTCATCGCCATGACAAACCGTGAACTCTTAGCCAGCCTGGCGGGCGCTGTTCGTGGCAAAGTAGAAGAAATGCTGCCGGTGTGCAATGATGAGGAAGAGAGGCGTGCCAAGTCGCAGGTGGAGTGGTTTTCCACGTTCTTCGAGGATGCTCCTGCAGTGATTGCCGTGGTCGCATGCCCCTACCAGGCGATAGTGGACAAAGCGTTGCCCCATACCAATCTGAGCCACGACGACCTGAACGCCATGCGCGGCCATCCCGACATCGAAAGCATTGGCGCAAGTATCCAAAATCTCATGCTGGCAGCCGTCAACATGGGTTATGGTACATGCTGGCTCAGCGGTCCACTGATCGCCCGGGAAGCACTGGAAGAACGCCTTAGAATCGAGCAACCCTGGAGACTCGCTGCGATGATAGCCGTAGGTAAACCCGCTCATACTACCAGGCAGCGCGAGAAGAAACCAGTGGAGGAAATTTTTGAACTTATCAACTAAGCGGACGCACTTTTATTGCGAAAACTCGAAAGGGCGAAAGCGCGAAATTAATTGAGGTTGGGCCGGATCTTTGATCCGGGCTCTATGGGCCAAATGGCATCTCTGATGCCATAACATGTGCCTATAAGCTAAACGTGGTGGGATCAGGAGATCCCATTTGGCCCTTTTCGGCGCAGATCAGAGATCTGCCCGAACATTTACATTCCTAACCTTATAACCTTTTAATTTTGTGACTTTATGACTTTCAGACCAATAAATCATCCGACACTCCGCCGCCGGGGTCCAGAGTCTCAAGCCGCATCCGCCGAGCGCCCCAAAAGATGCGCGTGTATTCGGGGTTGTTTATGGGGGTTACGATAACGCCGTGCGATCCGCAGGAGTGGATGAACCTTTCGGAATCTGCCATCATGCCAACGTGGGTGATGGACTTGAAGTCAGGGTCGGTGCCTTTACCGAAGAAAACTAAATCGCCCGCGCGCAAATTATCTCTAGTGACTCGTTCAGCGCGCGGGTCACTGGCTTGCATGTAGGCATCACGGAGCAGTGTGACGCCGTGGATGTGGTGGACAAGTTGTATGAATCCGGAGCAGTCGATCCCAAACGGTGAGGTCCCTCCCCAAAGATACGGTGTGCCGATGAACCGCATCGCGGTTTCTATTATCTTCTTGGGGTAGGGCAGGGGGATTGTTCCGGTGAGGTCCTTATCGATCAGCCGTGCTTCGTTCTTGCGGATAAATCCGTGGCGGCCATCAGGCAGCTTCAACTCCACCCAGCCGTTAGTTGGATCAATTACCTCAATCTCAACACTGAGTGTTACCTTGGTAATGATCTCCGAGCGCTCGTGAGGTTCACTGAAAATATCAGCTATAAGCTCACGAATCACTGCAACCGGCCCCAGAGACGCGTATTCATCTTCATCCCGTGCAAGTATTCGCACGGCCCGCGCGGGAATCCAAGCCCTGTAGGTGTCCCATGTCTGGACAAAGAGCCACTCGCCCTGGCCTGCCTCTACTTTCACCGGCTGCCCAAGGAGCGCTTGCGTTGTCTGCTCGGCTTTCGAGTCAGCACTCGACCTGAGCGACACCACATTCTCAATTATGACTCCGCGACGGCTACTTTCTATTGGCATACCACTTTTCAGCAAAAGCTTTATTATCCGTGCCGTCCTTTATCGGCCGCCACCAGGACTCATTCTCCATATACCACCGGATGGTATCACGCATTCCTGTTTCGAAATCATGTATTCTCGGCCAGCCCATCGCCAAGAGCTTGCTGGAATCCAGGGCGTAGCGGCGGTCGTGCCCCGGTCTGTCTTCAACGTGCTTAATCAGGCTATCATCCTTGCCCGTGACCTCAAGGATCATGTTCACTATCTCAACGTTCGGCCTCTGGTTGTTTCCACCGATATTGTATATCTCACCCGGCTCGCCCTTGAGCATCACAGTCTCGACTCCCGAGCAGTGGTCCATCACATGCAGCCAGTCGCGTATCTGCATACCATCGCCATAGACCGGCAGCGGCTTGCCATCGATTGCATTGCTCACAAACAACGGCACCAGCTTCTCCGGCTGCTGATAAGGCCCATAGGTGTTGGACCCCCGCGTAATCATCACCGGCACCCCATATGTCCGCCAGTAAGACCGGGCCAGAAGCTCGCCCCCGGCTTTGGAGGAAGAGTATGGGCTGTTCGGCGAGACAGGGTCGGTTTCCTTGGAGAAACCTTCTTCCACGTCACCGTAGACTTCATCGGTAGATATCTGTATGAACTTCTCTACCCCATACTTCTTCGCTGCCTCGCAAAGGGTGAACACGCCCATCACGTCCGTAGTGATAAACGCCTCAGGATCGTGGATCGACCGATCAACATGCGACTCAGCCGCGAAGTTGATAACTATATCAGCCTCTTCCACCGGTTTTGTCACATCTTCAGCCTTGCGGATGTCACCCTTAACAAACGCAAACCTGCAATCATCCCACACATCCCGCAAGTTCTCCAAGTGCCCCGCATACGTAAGCGCATCGAGCACAGTGATATGGTAATCATCATACTTGCTCAATATATGCCTGACAAAATTGCTTCCAATAAACCCGGCCCCGCCGGTGACGAGAAGTTTTTTCATAGTTAATTATCAGTCCTCAGGGTGATTGCTTGTTGCCGGGGTTCTGCATCAGGATGCCGAACCAACCTGCATTGATATGCTTCAGGACGATCGTCCTGAAGCATCGAACCTGTGTTATCACTTCGATTTACGTTGTTTCTTCGATCGTCGACAGCCAACCGGCACCTGTCACCCGGCACCTCTTACACAAATTTAATGTCCCAATTATAAGGTATCTTCTCACTATCCCACAGCTCCCGAAACTCATCGGGTTCTTTCGGATTGTAGAGTTCGGTGGGATAGTTAATGAGCAGTGATGGTTCGGTTCCTACGGTCTTGTAGCCGTGCATCGTTCCGACCGGAATCCTAAGAAGAATAGGATTATTATCACCCATAAAAAACTCGTTTACTTCACCATACGTAGGCGAACCCTCCCGGCAGTCGTAGACTACAGTCTTTACCATACCCTTGACCACCACCCAGAAGTCATTTTGCTTTTTATGATAATGCCAGGCGCGAATCACGCCGGGGTAATTTAGCGACACATAACACTGGCCGAACTTCTCGAATATCTCGTCATCGGACCGCAGCATCTCCATCAGGAAACCCCGCTCATCCGCATGCCGTTTGAGCTGCTTTACTACGATACCATCAATCACATCGCACCTCGTCTCAATTCTTATACTACGCTTATCGCGCTATTGTCACCCACCATCATTCTGTAGGCTTTCGGTTTCTTGGAGTCTTTTGTGATCTTCACATTCTTGCCTATCAAGCTATCTTCCAGCCTGCTGCCGATGCTGAGGATCTGCGAGTCTTCAAGTATTATACTATGCTCGATCTCACTGGCGGAGATAATGCAGCGGTCATTAACTGATGAATAAGGACCCACAAACGCATTCTCAATCAGGCAATCTTCGCCGATGATCGCGGGACCACGCACACAGGAGTTCACGATCCTGGTACCCTTGCCTATCTTTACACGCCCCGCTATTTCACTTTCTTCGTCGACTTCGCCCTCCACACTCGTCTCCATTCCATCAAGGATGATCCGGTTCGCTTCAAGCATATCTTCGAGCTTGCCGGTGTCTTTCCACCATCCCGATATTATGTGGCTTTGAACCTTGTAGTTGTGATCTACCAGGTATTGTATTGCATCAGTGATTTCGAGTTCACCTCTGGCAGAGGGCGTTATGGAGTTGACCGCTTCGAATATGGTGGAGTCAAACATATATACACCCACCAATGCGAGGTCGGTAGGTGGATCTTTCGGCTTTTCGATTAGCTTCACTACTCGTCCGGCTTTCAACTGCGCAACTCCGAACTCCTGCGGATTGGGAACATGTGCGAGCAGTATTTGAGCGTTGGCATCTGACTTGCAATATTCGTCTACAAACGACGTGATACCGTCTTTTATAAGATTGTCACCCAGGTACATTACAAAGGAATCTTTCTGGATGAAATCCTCGGAAATTTTGACCGCATGCGCCAGTCCAAGCGGGGCATCCTGCTGGATGTAGGTGATTTTCACTCCCCATCTCTCGCCTTTGCCCACCGCAGCCCGGACTTCTTCGCGCGTTTCACCGACCACAATTCCGATGTCGTGAATTCCTGCCGCCATTACTGCTTCTATTGTGTAGAAGAGTATGGGTTTGTTAGCCACCGGGACAAGCTGCTTAGCCCCAGTGTAGGTAATAGGTCTGAGCCTGGTCCCTTTGCCCCCGCTCAGGATAAGTGCTTTCATCTCCGCCTCCAGGAATGCATTATGGCGTGATAATCTTGCTTCCAAACTGACTCGAATATTGAATGGATTATACTTATGTCGATCCACTGTGTCAACGAGACAAGCCATGTCTATGTTCGGTAAATGAACGAGAAAAATGCAGTCTCCCTGCTGGGTTAGGATTTCCTGATTTCCAATCAGGTTGTAAGCTCGAAGACAATTATCTGCAAAATGTGGAAAGAACCACTTGACAACAATGCACTCAAGTCATATACTCTAAGTGGTAGGCGATAATAACACAGCGTGCTTACACAATAACTTGTTTAGATACACTCAAATAAGGGGTATCCAGTATCTGCGGAGGTGAACTCAAGTGGCCAAGACTGTAGGTATTGACTTAGGCACCACGAACAGCGTGGTCGCCGTGATGGAGGGTGGGGAAGCTGTAGTAATCCCCAATGCTGAAGGAAGCAGGATTACCCCCTCGGTAGTCGGCTTCTCGAAGACTGGGGAACGGCTCGTCGGCGTGACTGCAAAGCGCCAGGCTATTCTCAACCCTGACCGAACGATATCATCGATCAAGCGTTACATGGGCACAGATCATCGTGTAGCTATAGACGACAAGGGCTATACACCCGAGGAAATCTCGGCGATGATCTTGCAGAAGCTCAAAACTGACGCTGAAGCCTATCTGGGCGAAGAAGTAACCCAGGCTGTTATTACTGTCCCGGCATACTTTAATGATATGCAGAGGACCGCAACCAAGCACGCAGGTGAGATCGCCGGGCTTAAGGTTCTCAGGATCATCAACGAGCCGACATCGGCATCCCTCGCTTATGGTTTGGACAAGAAAGGTAGTGAGACCGTTCTTGTATGGGACCTTGGTGGTGGAACTTTCGATGTCTCCATTCTCGAAGTCGGTGAGGGTGTGTTCGAGGTCAAGTCGACTTCAGGTGACACCCGCCTCGGCGGTGATGATTGGGACCAGAGAGTAGTCGATTGGATTTGTGATGAGTTTAAGGCACAGCAGGGAATCGATCT
>JAJFTD010000176.1 GCA_021373255.1 bacterium | reverse complement strand
GGCACCGGTAACCACTACCTCGAACGGCTTCTCATAAACGGTATTGCCCATGAACTCCCAGTCGAACGCTCGTGCCCCGGATTTCGAGTATATAGCCGCTATCTGCTCGCCGAGTTGAGCCGGTCCGCCGATTATCAGCTTATAGCCGCCTTTCTGCCACAGCAGCATTTTCACAATCCGCTCGATGTATGGCAGGTTCAGATCGGCAGAGGGGTTATTTTCTGCAAACACCTTGGTCTCGTATCTCGAACGTGTTCCATCAGCCCGCTCAAGCCCGATTACCAGTGGAACACCACCACCGGACTGTTCTACTTGTCTGCGAAATTCCCGATTGGCGAGCGCCAAGGGGCGAAAACTATCGTCCAACGGCGGCAATACTGCAGGCGCAGCCAGTCGGGAGAGGTTTTTAGTCGATGTTTCTATCATGTGTTCTCCTTGCGTAGCCAGACCCTAGTTTGGTGTGGTGACACCGGGGGCCGGGCGAATAAACTGTATGTTGATGATCGCACAGCGTGTTTCCTCTCCTGGGGGGGCTTTAGCATTTCTTTCAGAAACGCTGTTGCCTGAGAGGAGAGGATTAAGGTGAGGGCGCAATGTTACTTCGGAGAAACGTTTCCCCCTCACCCCAACCCTCTCCCGCCAGGGGAGAGGGAGTAGTTACGCTCTTGCCGATCGTTTGATTTCTAATAGGCCTTTCATTACTTCATATAGGTGATCACTGTACTCCCTGGTACCTAGAGAATCGTGGAGAGTTTTATAGTATCTGAAAAGTTTGTTGTAAGTCTTGCTGTTCTCTGGATCGGGTGTGTAGACCACGTCTTTAAGGCCGCTGATTGCGGACTGTGCCTGCTCGACATTAGCGAATGCACCGCCAGCCACGGCACCGAATAATGCGGCACCCAGGGCGCATGTCTGGGATGAGCGCGAGACTTTCATCGGCCTGCCGGTGACGTCGGCGTAGATCTGCATCAGGAACGGATTCTTCTCAGCCAAGCCGCCGCAGGTGATTATTTGATCCACTTTTACGCCGTACTCCTCGAACCTCTCTATAATCACCCTCGCGCCATATGCAGTGGCTTCGATAAGGGACATGAAAATTTCTTCGGGTTTGGTGCCAAGGGTAAGACCTATAATTGCACCACTGAGGTTCGGGTCGACAAGCACTGTTCGGTTGCCGTTTAGCCAGTCCAGCGCCAACAGGCCGGACTGACCAGTCTTGAACTTGCTCGCGCGGTCCGTAAGGACGCTGAAAAACAGACCCTTGGCCTCCTCCATCAGCTCTGCGAGCTTGTCACCCGTGAGGACTGATGAAATGCTGCTGAGCGGAAGCAGGTTCTCTATGGGCCACCTGATCTGGTCGCGGTACCACGCAAAAATGTCGCCAACGGCAGATTGACCCGCCTCAAGCCCTACCATCCCAGGCACCACACTGCCGTCTACCTGGCCGCATATTCCCTTGATCTGGGTGTGCAACTCAGGCGCTACCATCATATCGCATGTGGAAGTGCCCATGATTTTCACAAGCGCACCGGGTTTAATACCCGCGCCAACAGCGCCCATGTGGGCATCAAATGCACCAACAGAGACCGCTATACCCTCGCGCAACCCGAGCTTACCAGCCCACTCCGCGCACAGGCCACCCACGTTTGTATCGGAAGTAAAAGTGTCAGTATAGAGCTTTGCATAAAGGCCATCGAGTTTAGGTGACAGGCTGGAAAGGAAATCCTGGCTCGGCAGCCCACCCCATTCCTCGTGCCACATAGCCTTGTGACCGGCGGCGCAGCGGCTGCGTTTGATCTGCTTAGGATCGGTGTTGCCGGAGAGCAGAGCGGGCATCCAGTCACAATGCTCAACAAAGCTCGCGGCTGCATTGAAGACCTCGGGGTCCACATTCGCTAAATGGAAAATCTTTGAAAAGAACCACTCCGACGAATATATCCCGCCGCTGTATTTGGTGTAGTCGATCTTATACTCATGAGCCTTGCGGTTGATCAGTTCGGCTTCCTCGTGGCTGGTATGGTCTTTCCACAGCCAAGCCATCGCGTTGGGATTGCCCTTGAACCTGTCCTGGAATGAGAGCGGCATGCCGTCTTCACCAACGGGAATGGGCGTGCTGCCTGTGGTATCAATGCCGATGCCGATGATATCACCGGAACTGAACCCGGCTACACTCGAAGCCTGCTCAATAGCGCCCTTGACCGACACCTCCATGCCAAGGACAAAGTCCATCGGGTTTTCCCTGGCGAAGTTGGCATCGTTATCATCAAGGATGATGCCGTCCTTACCGCTGGGATAAGCGTAGACACAGGTACCGACTTCTTCGCCAGTTGCTAGATCGACTATAAGCGCCCGAACCGAATTTGTGCCGTAATCGACTCCAAGCGAGTATTTCTTATCCATGACATTCCTCCGCTTCTAGTGTTGACCGTATTTGTCCATATAGCGCTTATGGGCTCGCGCCACTTCTTCTACCGGAATCTCCTCCGGTTCGCCTATCTGATACGCCAGGTGCATGGTCTTGGCTGTGTCCTCAAGCATTACTGCTGCTTTGAATGCTGACGCCACGTTTGGGCCCACAGTAAAAACGCCGTGGTTTTTCATCAAAATCGCCGGGGACGAGCCGATTTTGGCCACTATCTCCTCGCCGATCTCTTCACCGCCGATTTTAGCATAAGCCGAGATAGGGATGCCCCCACCGAACTCGTCAGCCATAGCCGTAAGGCAGCAGGGAATAGGCCTGCCAAGGGCTGCAAACGCGGTGGCGTAGTTGGAGTGGGTGTGAATCACACTGCCTACCTGGGGCATGTGACGATAGACATAGAGATGGGTGGCCGTATCAACCGAGGGCATATACCGGCCCTCGATCACGTTGCCGTCCAGGTCCACTACCGACATATCTTCAACTTGCAGATCGTCGAAATCGACACCACTCGGCTTGATCACAACCAGGCCGGATTCGAAGTCGCAGCCGCTCACATTGCCGCTGGTCATGGTTACAAGCCCTTCCTTGGGAAGCAGCTTGTTATAATTGCAGACAATTGCCTTAAGTTCTTCCAGTTTACTCATGAGACCTCTCGAAATCAAGACAATTCGAATGGGTTCTCACCCGGATACCACATCGACTGAGGCAGCGGAACGTTGATATCTCCCACGCCCAGGAGCTTCGCCGCGTCGAACAGTGCCTTGCCGCAATGCTCAAAAGCGACCGCGCCGTGGTGCGGGAACTGTTTGGCGATCAGGACGTGGCGATAGAAGCGGGCGAAATTAGGAATGGCGAATATGCCGATACCACCGAAGCTGTGTGGGTCGATATCGAGTATGTTGCCCTCGCTGACATAGCTCACCAGGTCACCATCAGCATTACCCTGAAGTCTGAAGAATGTAGTTGGGCCAGGTTTGAGTTGACCCTCCAACGTGCCTCGCGTAACATCCGGCGGCGCAGATGGCCCCTCCTGCAGACGATGCATAATCAGTTGGTATTTCATTGCGCAGTTTTTCATGCAGCAGCTTGGGGTGTTACCGCAGTGGAAACCCATGAACAGGTCTTCTACAGCCGCACCCTTGAGGTCTGCACCGACTGTCAAGTCTCGGGGAACAGTGTTGTTGATGTCCAGAAGAGTCGCGGGAGATCCGCTGGCGAGGTAGCACATATACTCACTCAGCGCGCCATAGAGGTCCACTTCACACGCTACCGGAACACCACGGGCAGCGAGGCGGGAGTTTACATAGCACGGCACGAAGCCGAATGCTTTTTCAAAAGCAGGCCAACACTTGTCGGCAAACACGCCGTAGCTGCGGGAGCCCAGGTTTTCCTCGTAGAAACGCAGCAGAGCAAGTTCGAACCTCGCGAGCTTGGGAAGAAGATCTGGGTAGGTGTTGCCCTGGCCAAGCTCGGCAGCCATATCGGTGGCAATTGTCTGGATGTCGGGATCGCTCTCATCAATCGCATTGTAGAGGACGAACAGGTCAAGTTCACTGTTCTCCATCACCTCGACGCCGAGGTTGTACAACGGTTTGATGGGCGCGTTGCAGGCATAAAAGTCCTGCGGGCGAGGGCCGAAAGCAAATATTTTAAGATTGAGTACGCCGAGCACGATGCGGGCTATGCTAGTGAAGTGCTTAACTTTCGGAGCCAACTCGTCCGGCAGTCCCACGGGCATCTGCGGGATGTAAACCGGCACGTTGCGCAGGCCAAAATTATATGAGGCGTTGAGCATGCCGCAATAAGCATCGCCTCGCCCGTCGATCAAGGTATCTTTGCTCTCTTCGGCAGCGGCACAGGCCATCACGGGGCCGTTGAACTGCTCTGCGAAGATTGAAAGCGGTCCCTCAGGACCGAAGTTACCGAGGTAAATAACAGCGGCGTTAGCTCCGACGCC
>JAJFTD010000175.1 GCA_021373255.1 bacterium | reverse complement strand
TTTACACCTAACTTTCCCTAACACATACCAACGGAAACGTTTTAGCACTTGACGATTGGCCGTCAGGCAGATACACTCTACTATACTTCGCTATAATCTGCGGGCCGAAACAAGACAAAGTGCGTTCAGAATGGCAGGCTGCAGTCGCATTTCATACAAAACGGAATAGCCATGACTTCAGGTCCGCAAACTATTTTCACTCGTTAATCGTATCATGTAGTGGGATACTAGATTGCTGTTGCGCTTGTTCCAGGCGTTCATATCATCCCGTGATCTGACAAGGGTATAACACAAAAAACAGGGGGTGATTGACATGATACAGCGAATAACACCTGAAGAAGTAAACAACAGCATAGAGCGCGGCGAGTATATCTTGCCGCTGGATGTGCGGAGAGCTTCATGGGACGAAAGTAATGTAAAAATCAAAGGAGCCTTGCGCATCCATCCTGATGAAGTAATAAATCACCTGGACGAACTGCCAAAAGGGAAGCTGATAGTAACTTACTGCACTTGACCGAACGAAGCTACAAGTGCCAGTGTGGCGCAGATACTCGAAGATCACGGTTACGATGTAGCAGCTCTCCTTGGTGGTTTTGAGGCTTGGGAAGAAGCAGGTCTGCCGGTGGAGCCAAAGTATTCACCAGCCCACCTCTGACCTATGCTAACTAATTTAGGCGATCGGTAGCCGGTATACGTTCGAAGGCGTAGTCTATGCTTGACGAGACACAATCCCCAGCAAGGGATAGTGGCGGATGGTGACCCATTCACTCTGCGGATTATGCTCGAAAACCTGCTGGAAAATGCCTGGAAGTTTACCAATAAAGGTTGATTCAGCTCAGTGCAATGGTGAGACTGTATACAGCGTAAGCGACAATGGCGCTGGTTTCAATATGACTTATGCAAACAAGCTATTTCAGCCGTTTCAACGCTTGCACACAGAAGACGATTTCCCTGGCACCGGCGTTGGTTTAGCCATAGTAAAGCGTGTTGTGCAGAGAACATGGCGGAAGAGTGTGGGCACAGGGACAGGAGAGTGCGGTGCGACCTTTTACTTCACTTTAGGAGAGGAGCACGGTACGGTATAGTCAGATGAAGCAAATGTTGCGGCTGCTCATTGTTGAAGATTCGGAAAACGATGCCCTGCTAACAGTCCGTGAGGTTCAGAGGGCGGGGTATGATATCGTCTACCGGTGCGTAGAAACTCGCGATGCAATGGAAGCAGCACTGACTGAAGACAGATGGGACGCGATCATTGCTGACTATTCCCTGCCCAGCTTCAGTGCACTGGAAGCCTTGGAAATTATGAAGAATAAAGATTTGGACCTGCCATTCATAATTTTCTCAGGGACAATCAGCGATAAAGCCGCCGTGCAGGCAATGAAGGCGGGTGCGCATGATTACATAATGAAGCACGACCTGGCGCGCCTGATCCCGGCTGTGGAACGCGAGCTGCGTGAAGCTGACGTACGCAAAGAGCAGAAGGTAACCGAACAAGCGCGATCCCAGATAGAAGAAACACTTCGCAAAAGAAATCGAACCCTCAGGATGCTCAGCGATGTAAGCCAGGCACTGATACATGCCACCAATGAGCACGAATTACTGGAATATGTGTGTCAGATCATCTGTGGAACCGGCAATTACCGAATGGTGTGGATCGGCATAGCACAGCATGATCATGCTAAATCCATTCAACCAATTTACAGCGGCGGCTGTGAAGAAGGATATCTTAATGATATCAAAGTAACCTGGTCAGACACACTCCTCGGTCAAAGTCCGACAGGCAAAGCTCTGCGCACAGGTAAAGTGGTTGTTGCACATGACATCGCGACCGACCCCGACTTTGCGCCGTGGCGAGAAGAAGCTCTGAAACGTGGCTACAAATCGGTAATTTCTATTCCTCTGGTATCAGATGGTAATGTGCTTGGTGCGCTGAATATCTACTCGTCACAAATCGGCGAGTTCGACGAAGACGAAATAATGCTGCTTACTGAGCTGGCTGGTGATCTGGCTTATGGCATTGCATCATTACGCTCTAGAAAAGAGGCAAAACGCGCCCAGCAAGAACTGGCAGACAGCGAAGAACGATACCGGCAACTGTTCGCTACTATCTCCGATGCCGTTGTACTTGTCGATGGCGAGACTATGCAGCACAATGATGTAAATGATGCTGCCTTGGAGATGTACGGCTATAGCCGCAATGAATTTCTTGCGCTCAAAATCACCGACATTTCCGCTGAACCTGAAGAAACACGCAACCTCATTCAAACAGCAGTCTGTGACAAGAGAGCAATTATTAGAATAGAGGTGCGCTATCATATCAAAAAAGGCGGCATTAAATTCCCCACTGAGCTATCAGCCGGTTGTTTTGTGGCTAAAGGCCACAATATGGTCTGGTTGATTATCAGAGATATTACGTCCCGGAAGTTAGCTGAAGACGCATTGGTTGAATCGGAGCATCGGTTATTTAACATCATCGAGTTTCTGCCGGATGCCACTCTTGTCATCGACCGCAAGGGCCGATTGATCGCGTGGAATAAGGCCATGGAACAATTAAGTCACACTCCCGCAAAGGATGTGCTAGGGAAAGATAACCACGAATATGCCCTGGCTTTCTACGGTGAAAGAAGACCCGGCTTAGTGGACTTGGCGCTGAATCCCGACCTAGACTTCAGCCATTATTACTCTATGATCACACGAAGAGATGACACGTTTGTTGCCGAAGCACACATACCATCTCTCGACAATGGAGCAGAGTTTGTCTTGATCACAGCAGCCCCGCTGTATGACTCGGAAGGCAATGTGGTAGGTGCTATAGAGCAGATACACGACATTACAGAACGGAAGCGGTTGGAAGAGCACAAGCGCGAGTTCTACAGAAAAACCATCCTGGCAGCTACCGAGGGCAAACTTCTTATATGCGAGCATAATGAAATAATTATGATCGCTGGTCCGACTCTCGCCACGTGGGATGTCAAACTTCCATCTGACGTCGGGTCGGTACGCCAGGTTGCCGCTGAAATAGCCAAAGAAGCAGGAATGAGCGACGCTCGCATAGATGACTTCGTGCTTGCCATCGGGGAAGCAGCAACCAATGCTATAAAACACGCGAATGGCGGAATCGCCTCACTGCACCGTGCGAGTAACGGTTTGACATTTGTCATGTCCGACCAAGGCCATGGCATTGATGCCATAAATCTGCCCGAAGTCGCGCTTACAAGGGGATACACCACAGCCGCTTCGTTGGGTATGGGCTACAAGGCGATGATC
>JAJFTD010000160.1 GCA_021373255.1 bacterium | reverse complement strand
TTCCCTCTTCGATCATTCGATCAACTGTGCCGTACATCACACTTACGACATCCATCACTTTGGATTCGCCAGCGCCTTCGTAGTGCACCAATCTGGTTGGGTCCGCCTGATGAATCCAATCCGCCATGGCATCGTGATTGCAGCCGTAGCCGGACTCATTTCCCAGTGACCAGAAGATGATGGAGGGGTGGTTCTTATCTCGCTCGACCATTCGCTGGACACGATCTATATAAGCAGCCTGCCAATCGAGGCTGTCCGAAAGTTCGCTCCAACTTTTCACCACGCCCATTCCATGCGTCTCAAGATCGGTTTCATCAACAACATAGAGCCCGTAGCGGTCGCATAAATCGAGCCAGAATGGATCATTAGGATAATGTGAGGTGCGGACTGCGTTGACGTTATGCTGTTTCATAAGCACTATGTCGCGAACCATGGACTCACGAGTCACTGCGTGGCCGAGGTCGGGATGGGTGTCGTGACGGTTGACTCCCTGGAGTTTGATGGGCACACCGTTTACCATCAGCACTGCATCTTTGACTTCAACCTGCCTGAACCCTATGCTCTGGCTCTGCACTTCCAGCACTGAGCCGTTGGCATCGAAAATTGTCACCAGCAGCGTGTAAAGGTTCGGCTCCTCGGCAGACCACTTCAGCGGCGCGGAGACAGGGGCCTCAAACGATAGCCCGGCATCCTGGCCCACCTCAATGTTCTGTGAAAGCTCCTGCTCCAACACCATACCACCGCAAGCATCAAGAAGCTGTGCAGTAACGCGACAGACGGATGCTTCTTTGGAGTAATTGGTAACGGACAGCGTGACATCCAGCACAGCATCTTTATAACTTTCATCAAACCAGGTGCGGACTCGAATGTCTCGAACGTGGGCTTGCGGGGTCGCGGTGAGATAGACATCGCGGAAGACACCGCTCATCCGCCACATATCCTGATCCTCAAGATAGCTACCGTCCGACCACTGGAAGACGAGCGCTGTGAGTGAATTGTCGCCCTGGTGGATGTATTCTGTAATATCAAATTCAGAGGGCATGTGACTGCACTGGCTATAGCCAACCATCCGGCCGTTTACCCACACATAAAAGGCTGAATCCACGCCATCGAATGTCAGGAAAACCTTGCGGCCGTCCCAGCTCTTTGGAATACTAAAGCTGGTCCGATAAACGCCTACAGGGTTCTCGCGAGGCACGCGTGGGGGGTCCACCGGATACGGATAATTCACATTGGAGTAGTTCGGAGCGCCATAACCCATCATCTGCCAGTTGCTGGGCACGGGTATGGTGTCCCAATCGAAGGGGTCCACAGCATCTGTGTAGAAGCCGTCTGGAACCTCCTCTGGTGATGTGAAATACTGGAAACTCCAGTCGCCATTAAGCAATCGGAAATATGAAGAAAGGCCACGATCAGCCGAAAGGGCTGATTCGCAATCCTGATACGGGATCAGTGTAGCATGCGGAGCTGTGCGGTCTTTTTGCAGTATATTCTGATTTTCCCACTCACGAAGTTTGACTATCTCAGACCAGTTAATGTTACTCATGGTCACTGCTTACTCCCTATAACCTGTATAATCTCCCAGTAGGATACCACCGGGAGATATGGTTTGCAAGGTAAAATTCGCTCTTGAGCTACTATAGATAAGACCACATTATATGTGGTATAATTGTGTTGCTTGGAGAGGTGGCAGAGTGGTTTATTGCGCTTGTCTTGAAAACAAGTGAACTGAAAGGTTCCGTGGGTTCGACTCCCACCCTCTCCGCCAAGCATAAGCAAAGGCACTGCCGGTTGGCAGTGCCTTTTTGCGTTATTGATTATGTAGTCCTGTATTAAACCAGCGCTGGGTTCATTTGCAGGCGAACTGCGGGAGCCAGTCTTTGTTTACCTCGAACATCTCGTCTACCATTGACTTGATCTCTGCCAGGCTCAGTACGGCGGAGGTTAGCGGGTCGAAGTAGATGGCGTGGTATATTTTCTCTCTGTTACCCTCGATACTGCCCTCGACAGCCAGTTCTTCACATCTGGAGCTGATGTTGTTCAGCAGAGCGAGCTGCGGGGGAAGCGGGCCGATGTGGATGGGATCAACTCCCCTTCTGGTCGCCACAACCGGCACCTCGACGCAGGCACCCTCTGGGAGGTTGTCAATCAACCCGAAGTTGCGCACGTTACCGTTGAACTCGAAGATCGTGCCGTCACCAAAAGCAGCGTTAAATATCGATGCCGCATACTCATGACCACGGGCAAGATCCACGGGCTTCTCCAACTGCTCTTTTATATTGTCGCGCCAGGTGTTGGCTACGTTTTGATACTCATCTCTTATATAGGCGTAGCGACCTGGGTTCCAGTTCGTGCCGTGAGTGCAATACTCCTCGATCAGTTCTGGTCTCTTGCGATACCATGACACGTATTCGGAGTTGTGACCACTGGACTCGGTAACGTAGTAGCCGAGATGCAGGAACATATCGTTGCGCACCTGCTCCGACTTAAGGATTTCCGGCTTTTCCATTGCCTTGCGGATCAGCGGGTAAGCATCCTCGCCATTCCACTTGAAGTCAATGTACCATGCCTGATGGTTGATACCGCCGCAGACA
This sequence comes from bacterium, assembly GCA_021373255.1. Lineage (GTDB taxonomy): Bacteria > Armatimonadota > UBA5829 > UBA5829 > UBA5829 > UBA5829. The sequence goes on along the minus strand of JAJFTD010000160.1, from coordinate 6,250 downwards.
TAGGTGATCTCATTAAACGGCGCGCCTATCCAGTCAGCAAGCATCATAGCTGTGCCCTGCACGCTGTGGCAGAGACCGGTCACCTGAATATCCGGGAACTGACCCTGCATGGCACGGCAAAGCATAGCCATAGGGTTGGTATAGTTCAGGAATATGGCCTTTGGGCAGTATTTTGCCACATCTGCACAAATGTCCAGCAGCACGGGAGCTGTTCTGAGGAACCTGAATATGCCTGACGGGCCCCGAGTATCGCCGATATTGATGTCCACGCCGTACTTCTTGGGAATCTCAATGTCGTGCCGGAAAACATCAACCCCACCCTGCAGGATGGTAGTCACGACTCCGTCAGCACCGTCGAGTGCTTCGGCTCTGTTCATAGTGGAAACAACTTTCGCCGGGTAATTGCCGGCGGCGACAATCCGCTCAACTTCAGTGGTGATGAAGTCGAGGCGCTCTTTGTCGATGTCCATCAAGGTGATGGTGCTGTCCGCAAGCGCCGGGAACGAGAGTATGTCTCTCACCAATCCCCTGGTGAACCCGAAGCTGCCTGCTCCGATAAACGCGATCTTGTGCATTGTATTACCTTTCTCCTTAATCAATCGATAATGACTCCGGCATTATCTCAGCCGGTAGTCTGTAAGCCGTATTAGGTTACCGTCGGGCCGTAGAAGCCCTGATCAGAAGCTCCGACTCAAATGTGGCGCGTTGAACAGGCGCACCAGGGTCAGCAATCCGCTTCTGAAGGAACTCCCACGCAGTCCTGCACATATCATCTATGGGATGGCAAATTGTTGTAATCGGCGGATCAACATAAAGCGTATCTTCAATACCATCGCATCCCACCAGGGCTACATCTTCTGGGATTCGCAGCCCTATCTCTCTAAGCCCACGATGACAGCCGAGGGCAATTTCATCGTTATAGCAGAAGATCGCATCCGGGCAGCCATGCGATTGCACATATTCCTTAACCATCTCGTATGCGTGCCCTCGCTCTATTCCTCCGCCGTGGATCTTGGTTAACATTTTCTCTGCCACAAGGCCTGCTTCATCCAGCACAGTATGATACGCATCATGTCTCGGGTCGCCGGCATTATCACTTTGCCCTGGAACGGCATATACAATCCGCTTACATCCCAAGCTGACCAAGTGCCGTACAGCCTCCAGCGCACAATCGCAAATTCGGATATCAACCGAGTCGACCGATCCCTCAGTGGATACGCCCATACTAACAGCAGGCACGAGCAATGTGCCGCTTTTTATCATGTGCTCAAAGAACCCCCGGCACTCGAAAGCCAACACCCCATCCACAGGCCAGTAGAACAAGCTCGATGCCGCATAATCACCCAGGTCCGGTCTTCTGTTTGTATTGATAAACAGTGCATCGTAGCCGGACTCGTTCAGCATCTCCTTTGTCCGCATCAGCACACGCGAGTAATGCGAGGGATGTATGAAACTGGCCCATACACCTATTGTATGCGTCTTACCTGTAGCAAGAGCACGGGCTATCCTGTTGGGCTGGTAGTTTAGCTCCTTCGCAATCTGCAGAACCCTCTGCCTGGTCGCAAGGGAGATGTGCGGGTCATCCTTCTTGTTAAGCACGCGCGAAACTGTCGCGGTAGATACATTAGCTTTATTCGCGATATCCTGTATAGATGCGCCCATCTGCCCTCATTTAGCTCAAGACAATTCGGAATTTTAATCGCGACAGCGCGATATTTTGAAAACGCGAAAAGGGTAAGAGAGATTGAATCGCTGAGGCACTGAATAAGAAAGTACAAGTTCCCGGCGTTAGTCCCTTCAGCGTTTCATTTCATTCATTTCTTTAGTGATTCTGGGGACACAACATTGTGCGTCCGGCGACTTCGGCATCAGGATGCCGAAGCAACGTACGTTATCTCTTCGTCCATCCATCTTGCGTTATCTATTTGTCCTTTTTTCGTGTTTTCGCCCTTTCGCGTTTTCGCGATTAAAAGCTCCCTGGCAGCCCTGGTTAATCGGTTGCACGCAAGCGGTTAACCTTCTGTACAACAGTATGCCGCAGTGCATACTGTTTTGTCAATGGGACTATTCGGGTTTACGGCCAGAATGCGTATGATGGCACGTTGAATATCATTCCGAATATCGTGAGCAGGCTGCCGACCACACACTCGCCGAGTATAACACCCAGGAACAACGGCAGCGCCTGCCTGTACATCTTGAGGCCGCCATAACGTAATATAATCAGCTTTATGACCCAAGCTATAAACATTGGCATCCAGAGCAGGTTCATAGACCAACTGCTGGAAATAGCATAGCCCACGGGGTGGAATGGGAACCATCCCAATCGCATCCTCAACGAGTTCAAGATTATAGTGACAAGGAATCCGACAATAATTCCAGCGGCGCGACCTGTCCCAAATGGGACCGGCGCCCTTGCCCATCCTTCCATCCTGGCCCACGGTTCTTGCCCGAATACCATAACTACATTTGGCGGACCAAGACTACCGGAAGCCGCACCTTTGCTGTATAGGAGATGGAGTATCACGAGAAATGCCGAAAACGTGCCGACAACCGTGGCAGCAATTATTGCGCCAGCCAGACCTCGGTGGCGCGTGCCGGTTCGCTCGGACATCTTGAAACCCTCGAGCTGAAACGGCATGGCATGTGATCTGTAAGCACGGTTAAACCAGAAGAAAAGCGACAGCACTCCCAAGTTCTGAATGCCGAGTTCTTTAGGGCCCATAAGTCCCGCGAGGACAGCATCAGGTCCGCACATGTGCAAATCATGCGCAGGAGCTCCCAACTCCGCACGCATCCTCGTGATCGCTATGCTCATTGCGAAGAAAATGAGGAAGAATGGAAGAATAACCCAGCCCGACAGCCCCGCACGCCTGGCAAAAAACGCAAGGAAACACGAACCCAACAGCAGCCCCCACATCGCTGTCTTGTAGGAGAAAGGCTCGTCTCGATCATCTATCTCTTTCTTGCCTATGAAGTGCTTGAACAAGTCTACGAAGTGACCGCGTGAGACAGCAATGGCGAACACGCAGATACCCATATAGGCTCCGAAAGATTGCTCGTTTACAAACGGCATATTTGGAATAGAGTCATACCCCAATGCCGCGGTTGCTATCCTCTCGATTCGCCATATCCAGGAGAAGAACCAGCATGAGAACAACAGGTCAACGGGCAACAGCATCCCAAGACCTATGCCGAATGGATAGAAATTGATAGGCAGCCAACCGATGGCATTCCAAGGCCGAGTGGTGAAGTATATGGATTGATCGGGCAGCTTGATAGGTATGCCCGGCATTGACGGATAAAGGAGGTGAAGCTGATTGACAATATTGATCGCGGCAGCTATAGCAAAGCCGTACCAAAGCAGCTTTGATTTGAATAATGGCGAATCATCTGCCGTCATTGCCAGCGGGAGTTCAACCAGCGGGTAACTAAGTTTCTCACTTTCAGTCCACTGTTTACGCAGAAGGATGTTCATGCACAGGAACATACACCCTAGCACGATGATAAATGCAGACCACCATAATACAGGCGCTATCCACGGTCCATAGTTCGCCGGGTCATGGAAGTTGCCACCGAGGAAGAAGTGCCTTACAGCATACGGGTCCTTAACGACCAGCCAGTCGGGCAGTCTGTCCGCAAACAGTTGGCCCCATTGATTCTCCGGCGTCTTTAGAAACGCGGCGGACGGTATCATGGAGATCAAAACCTGGATAGAGTCATGGCCTGCGAGCGCCGATCCAATGTTGAGCATTACGTAAATAGTAATCAGCTCGGATTGAGACAGGCACCACTTGGGAACGAAGCGCTTGAGCAAAAGGTTGACCAGGATGAGCAGGACCAGCTCGAATATTGAGCTGAAGAAGAGTGATATGGTAGTGGGATGGCCCTGATAACGGATCATCTCCATCATGAAGATCCAATAACTGTTCAGAGGAATCAACAGCAAGCCAATAATTACTGCCCGCCATGTCACACCACGCACTGCTGGTCGGGGCTGTACAGACTCTGTCAACCGCTTGGCATCAGTCTGGATTCCGGGTTTGGGGGTATTATCAACCAATCGCAAGCCACTTGCTCCTTCAAACTAATAACTGCAGACATTGGTCATACAACTCCAATGCCCGCAAGCAGTATACCACGCAATATGAAATTATGCTTGGGATTGTTATTACGAAATTCCGTCTGCTATATGAAGCCTCACATTCCCAGCCTTGTCTGGCGATAATTGCCACCTAATCGAGGTCAGTCGTGACAGGAACTGGAAATCATGGCTGACCAGCAGCAATCCGCAGGGGCAATCTGCCAACGCATTCTCCAGACATTTGATAGCCGGCAGGTCCAGATGGTTCGTCGGTTCGTCCATGATAATCAGGTGAGGTGCGTTGCTTACACCCAGGGCAAGCAAGATCTTTCGTATCTCACCTGGGCTTGATTCGGTGCTGCCGATAAGCCGCGCAGGCCGTGAGCCTAAGCAGCTCACAATAGTCATCACCCTGCCCAAGCGTTCTCGTGGGAGACTGTTAACCTCCTCCATAATCTGCCGGGACTGCGCCATATCTATCTCTTGAGGTAGGTAGATAAGTTTACCTTCCGGGAGGGAGATATGGTTTAGCAGGTGCCGGATTAACGTGCTTTTGCCGGAGCCGTTCGGGCCGGTGATGCCGATACGATCCTGAGGAGTCATGGACAGTTCGGGGAAGCTCAGGTATTTGCCTTCTCCTAATTCGATTCTTCCTGCAGGTAGTGTAAACAGTAAGTCCCGTGTCGACTTTGACCCGGGAAGCCAGAAGTGGGTTTCATAGCGGCGTTTGATGTCGAAATCATCAAGCACTGACTGCGCACGCTGCACCCTACCCGCCATCTGATTTGCCAGCCGCCCCGCTTTTCCGTCAGCGCCTGAAACGCGAGCGGCATCGATCTTCCCAGCCGCATCATGATCTCGTGGATTCAAATGACGTTTTGAGCGTTTATTATCAGCATGGGATGCTTCCTCTCGACGACGAGTATATTCCTTCTTCAACTTTTCCGCCGCAGCTTTGGCCTGCTCGTATTTATCACGAGCATACATATCCTCCATCTCGGCTTGCTGAGAAGATTGCGTGTAGTTGCCGGGGCGCATTATGACATTCGGTGGCTCGACAAATATGCACTGACTGCAGAGCCTGTCGAGCAGTTCGCGATCATGGCTTACCAGGAGCCCTATCCCGCGAAACTTTCCCAGGGCGTTTATGAGCAGGTTGCGGGCATCTGCGTCGATATGGTTCGTCGGCTCATCGAGAGCGAGTATATCTGGATCACGCCACAGCGCGACTGCAATCTGGGCACGCTTGCGCTCCCCATGGCTGAGGGTGTTCCAACGTGCATACCAGTCGGCTTCTATCTCCATTCTGCCTCTTATCTCACAGGCATCAGGGTCCAGACTTTGCAGGAACTCCTGCAACTCACAAGGCGCTTCGTCTGTTCTCTGAGAGCAATAAATGGCAGTCTCCGGGCGGTGTATCCAACCCGTGTTAGCCTGAAGCTCGCCGCACGTCAGGCGAAGAAGCGTGGTCTTGCCGGCTCCATTCGCGCCGACAATTCCCGTCCAGCCCGTTGGGAAGCTGAGGCTAATCTCGTCGAACAGTGGATCTATTGCGCCATCGTAAGTGAATGATACTTTATTGAGTGATAATAACAAGCTGCACCTCCTGCAGGAGTTATTCGGAGGTGAGATTTCTGGGGCACACATTAGGATGATAAGCTGCGTGTGATTTCCGTGGTTACATGAGGGAAAAGATGCGATGCTGCGCCACGGTGACTCCAGAAATGAACCTCCGATAAGCTGGCGCACGCATACGCGCACGGCAACCTTGTTGGGAACCGTAAATGGTCCGTATCAGAGTGTTCGTTTCTTTAGTCGATCAACCCGCAGCTCCTTTATCTAGGTGACATTGTTATATCCATCTAGTTCAATGATACTATATCAAGCTACTAGCGAGGGCGTCAAGTTCTATCCTAGATTCTTCTCTCATTGATAGGTGGCGATCTCCGAATCGCCACTTTATGGCCAAGAATGGGGTCTCCGAACCCCATAACCTGTGCCGAAGTAGCCGGATTCGGAGATCAATGTTGTCGAAAGTTAGCCGACGGGCATAGTTGCTTCGGACCGCGAAGCTGCCGAAGCCGCCGCCGAAGGCGGCGAAACAACGTATCAGTGATAGACCAAACCTGTAAATTATGCGAAACGTGGTCTTTTCGGCCTCTTCGAGGC
>JAJFTD010000159.1 GCA_021373255.1 bacterium | reverse complement strand
GTAGTTAATATCACCAGTGGACCTATTGAGAATGGCAAGGAAAATCGAGACAAATGAGCCGATATCCGGCTGCTGGGGGTAAAGAACAGCGTTAGCGCGGGTGAGAGCTTCCGCAGCCAGGTCAGTTTCATGGGCAAATGCATGAATGGTACTCCGGGCGGTCGCTGCGAGAGCCGCGGCTTCAAGCCCCTTCCCGGAAACATCACCAATCACAATACCGGTCTTGCCTTCCGCATCTACGAACACATCATAAAAGTCACCACCTATCTCCTGATCTGCCTGCGCTGGGCTGTAGTACGTGGCTACACGATAGTCATCACCTATGGATGGTTTGCGCGGAAGCAGGGCGCGTTGGAGAAGCAGTGAAAAACTGCGCTCGAGTCTTAATGCCTCAGATAATTCCTCGCTGGCGCTGACAACTTGAGCATAGAGAGTGGCGTTATCAATAGCCTGTGCGGCCCGGGAAGCCATAGTTTCAAGCAACCTTACCTCGTCGGGCCTATACTCCCTGATCTTTTTCATATTAACATAAGCAACCCCGACTACTTTGCCGCGTACGATTAGTGGGGTTCCCAACAGCGACCTCACTCCACTCTCCTTTATATGTGGATTCGCTATGCTGGGTTCGCTCTGTGCATCGCAAATATAGACGGTGCGACGCTCGCGGTTGATACGGCCGATGAACCCGTCGCTTATCTTCACCCGAGAACCCATCTCCTGTGGCTCCCCATACGCAGCCTGAGTAACGAACTCATTCTTATCACGGTCGAGTATCATAATCGTACAGGAATGGGTTTGGAGTGCCTTGGACATACGCTCAGCCAGTGTGACTAAGAGATCGTGGAATTCCATAGTAGATATGCCGGCTTCTGCGATACTCTCGAGTGCGGCAGCACGTTCTCGCTCACGACGAGTCTCATCCAGTGACCGTTCCAAAGCCTTTCGGAGCATTGTGAGTTCAGTGATATCCTGCATAGACACGACACCGCCGGTAATTCGGCCAGCAGCGTCTTTGATGGGAGCCGACGAGTTGAGGAGAGTAGCTCTAGCACCATCGAAACGCTCAATATCGATCACCTCATTCACCGCTGTCTCTCCGTTGCGGATTGCGCGAACTAAGCCCCAATCATAAGGTTTTATAGGCTCATTATTTTCCGCCCACCAACCCTTGAACACTGAGTACTCATCTATGCTCTGCACCAAAGGAGGTTCGCCACCCCATACTTCCTTGGCCTGCCGGTTAGCGTGAACAATGCGACCTCTCGAATCCGCTATAATAACTCCCACTAAAAGAGCATCCAGCACGGTCTGAAGCCGCCTGCGTTCTTCATCCAGTTCCTGCTCCGTTTGCCTGCGGTCTGTAATGTCACGAATGATGCTGAGCAACACTCGTTGACCACCGATAACAGATCCTCGCGAACTCACCTCTACGGGAAAAACACTACCATCCCTACGGCGGTGAAATGTTTCGAACAAGATGCCTTCACGATCTGCCGTCTCCATCTGCCCAAGAAGTTGATCGCTGGTCTCAGGGGCACGAATATCAGATATGTTGATGGAAAGAAGCTCGTCGCGAGTGTAGCCGTATGTGCGTAATGCTGCATCATTAGCTTCGATTATGCGGCCGTCAGTCCCGACAAAGAGGATTATATCGCGAGCAAACTGAGACAGAAGCGAATAACGCTGGAGGTAAGCCTCTGCTCGCTTGTGTTTAGTAATGTCCGTCGATGTGGAGCCAAAGCACATGCCATGCAATGGGAATGCTGAGATCAGAAAGTGCTTGTTCAGCGGCTTAAAATATACTTCGGTCCGGCTCGGCTTACCCGTAGCCACCACGTCTGTGTACAGCCGAAGCTGTTCATCCATCGGTTCAGTAATGCCGAACACTTCTGTGTGGCGATGGCCTAATACTCTCTCCTTCGGTATCCCGATGATATCTACGAACGCATGGTTCACGTCATGGTAGACCCAATCGACTGGCATATTTCGTTTATCAACAGCCAGCTCAGCAATAACGACCATCTCGCTTGTATTTTCGAATAACCGCCGATATTGTTCCTCGCCGCAGTAACCACTAGCGGCAACACCCTCGGGGTTTTCGATATTCATCACACAGACCTGCCAACATCTTCTGCAATCGCTTGTTCAGCCGATGCCATATCATCGCACACAGATAATCCGGGGAGCGTATCCAAGCGAGTGAGCAGTATAATCCTCTTCACGTTCTTATTAGATATGACAACAGCCAACCGCCCGCCAGATGAACATACTCGACGGTAAGCCAGGACAAGAGCCGATATCCCCGCGCTGTCTATGTATTGCACCCCCATCATATCGATAATAAAACCCTCTGGGGCTCTACCAGAAGCGTCCTCGATGGCAGCACGTAATTCATCAACGTGAGGCAGCTCCACATCACCACTCACCTGAACAATCACATGCTCGTTATCAAGTACATGAACTTCCATCAATCATATCCTTCCAAACGGCGCTTGTAACCAGTGATATCCTACCAACGCAGCATACCCGCAAAACACACACCATATTATAATAGAAAAAGGACTGGCAATGTAAGCCAGCCCTTTTCTTTAAAGTGTTAACCTAGGTTGTGTCGGGAAACCCTTTCGCTCCCTGACAGGTGGCGATCTCCGAATCAATGGTGTCGAAAGTTAGCCGACGGGCATAGTTGCTTCGGACCGCGAAGCTGCCGAAGCCGCCGCCGAAGGCGGCGAAACAACGTATCAGTGATAGACCAAACCTGTAAATTATGCGAAACGTGGTCTTTTCGGCCTCTTCGAGGC
>JAJFTD010000096.1 GCA_021373255.1 bacterium | reverse complement strand
CCCTGAGGAGGCAAGCCCGATGACGGCGTCTCCCGGCTGGACGTTTGAGCCGTCGACGATCTTTTTGCGGTCTACAATGCCCACTATGCACCCTGCGATATCGAACTCGCCTTCCAGATACACACCAGGCATCTCAGCCGTCTCACCACCGATGAGGACGCACCCGTTCTCCTTGCACGCCTCGCTCATTCCCTTTACGATCTGCTCCACCACTGCAGGCTGCAGCTTGCTTGTGGCGTAGTAATCGAGGAACAGCATCGGGTGCGCGCCCTGTACCAGAATATCGTCCACACAGTGGTTGACTATATCCATCCCCACTGTATCGTACTTGTCCATCATCGCGGCGACCTTAACCTTAGTCCCGACGCCATCAATGCTGGTTACCAGCACAGGCTCTTCCATCCCGCCCGTATCCAGACGAAACATCCCGCCGAACGTCCCGATATCGGTAAGCACATTCGAGTTGTATGTCGAATGCACATAGCCTTTCATCCGATGGACGGCTTCCTCGCCGGCCTCAATATCCACACCTGCCGCTTTGTAGGTCGTGCTGTCGTTAGTCATCACTCAATCCTTATATTGAAATCTACAATCTGCAATCTAAAATCTACAATCCTACGCTGGTGTCGGCTCCTCGAAGACGAACTTACTCAGTTTCGCTTCTCTTGAAATATCCAGCGGATACTTCCCATCCAAACACGCGCAGCAGAGCTTGTCTTTCTTCACGCCAACCGCGCGTATCAACCCCGCCAGGCTCAGGTAACCGAGGCTGTCCGCGCCTATATACTGCCTTATCTCTTCCACGGACATCTTCGCCGCAATCAGCTCATTCTGGTTCGCCGTGTCGATGCCATAAAAGCAGGGGTGCCGATATGGCGGCGAGGAGATTCTTACATGCACCTCCACCGCTCCCGCTTCTCTGATGAGTTTGATCTGCTGGCCGATGGTGGTGCCTCGCACGATACTGTCATCCACCATAACCACCCGCCGTCCAGCCAGGACTTCCTTGAGGGGTGTGAGTTTCATCCTTACGCCGAGGTCACGCATGCGTTGGTCCGGCTGGATGAATGTGCGGTGGATATAGCGGTTTTTAATCACGCCTTCAGCATACGGAATCCGCGAGGCTTCAGCAAGTCCGATTGCGGCAGGAGTGCCGGTATCGGGTATGGGGAAGACTATGTGAGCCCCCGGCGCCGGGTGTTCCTTAGCCAGTTCGTGCCCCATCCGCCTGCGTGCCTCATGGATAGTCTTGCCATACATTCGGCTGTCCGGCCTGGCGAAGTAAACATACTCGAATATACACAGCGCATGGCCCCTAGCGGGCACAGCTTGCCTTTCGGACATGCCGTCGCTGCTGATAATGATCATCTCGCCCGGCTCTACCTCGCGTATGAACTGAGCGCCGATGGTATTGAGCGCGCAAGTCTCGGAAGCCAATACATAATGACTTCCATTGAGCCGACCAATGCTCAAAGGCCTGATCCCAAGCGGGTCACGGAAACCGATCAGTTTGTCCGCCGTCATCACCAATACCGAATACGCGCCGCGGATCTTGGACATAGCCTCACTGATCGCATCCTCAATAGTATTCGCGTTAGAGTTGGCTATGAGCTTGATCATCACTTCGCTGTCGCTGGTGGTCTCAAACTCAACGCCCTGCGCTTCCATCTCCTCGCGTACGGCGGTGGCGTTTATTAAGTCGCCGTTATGTGCGAGAGCGATTTCTCCAAATCTACACTCACATCGCATCGGCTGAACATTCCGCAAAATACTCGAACCGGTGGTCGAGTAGCGGGTGTGACCTATGGCAATATGCCCTTTGAGCGAGGCTAGTGTATCTTCCTGAAAGACCTGAGTTACCAGGCCCATGTCGCGGTGCATCCTGATTATGTTGCCATCTGATGCGGCTATACCCGCGCTCTCCTGCCCCCTGTGCTGGAGGGAAAAGAGTCCAAAGAAGGCAATTCGAGCAACGTCCTCGCCGCTGCCGAATACACCAAATACTCCGCACTCTTCCTGGATTTCGGGCCTGTCTAAATAGATCATCTACTTATCCTTACTCGTCCATTTTGCTGCCGATGGACGTTCGCCATGTCAGCTCCATCTCAGCCACCGGTGCGCTCACCAGTGACACATCGTTCACGCTTATATTCAGCTTGTTTCCACTAACTTTACCTAATACCGTGCTCTCGACCCCAAGCTCATCAACGATCTCGCGCAGCGCCCCCAGCTTATCCGTGGGCAGCGATACAACAATCCTCGACTGAGTTTCCGCAAAGAGCGCAGCCGCCGGAGCGCAGTTCGCCAGTAGCGAAATCTCCGCGCCCACCTTTCCCATTATACAGGACTCGGCAAGAGCTATCGCGAGGCCGCCATCGGCGCAGTCATGAGCCGAACTCAACAACCCGGCTTCTATCGCACGGATAACCACTTCGTGGACTTTCTTCTCGCGATCGAGGTCGAGCTTCGGAGGCCTTCCAACAGCCAGTCCGTGTATAGTGTTAAGATATTCGCTTCCACCCAGTGATTCAAGTTCGCATACAGGTTCGGATTTTTCTTCATCATTAACCCGTGTGCCGGAGATAAGAATCACGAAATCGCCCTGGTTCTTGAACTCTGAGGTGCAGCGCTTCTCGACATCGCCGATAATGCCCAGCAGCCCAACCACAGGGGTGGGGTAGATAGCCATTTCCGGGGTTTCATTATAGAAACTCACATTACCGCTGACCACAGGCGCATGGAAGAAATCGCACGCCTCAGCCATTCCCTTGACAGCTCTCTCGAACTGCCAGAACGCCTCAGGTTTTTCGGGGTTGCCGAAGTTAAGGCAGTCGGTAGCGCCTATGGGTCTTGCACCGCTGCAGGCCAAGTTCCTCGCCGCTTCGGCCACAGCAATCTGCGCGCCCATAAACGGGTCCAGATAGCAATAGCGACCGTTGCAGTCCGTGGTTGCGGCTATGCCCTTGGTGGTCTCTCTAATCCTGAGAACAGCAGCGTCAGAGCCGGGCAGCACGGCCGTGTTGGTCTGTACCATGTGATCGTACTGGCCGTAGACCCATTCCTTACTCGCAATTGACTCCGACCCCAGGACTTTCATTAAGGCTTCGGTGTAGTCCGTAGGTTCTTTAATTTTGGAAAGGTCGTAGTTCTGGACGTCCTTGAGGTAAGCCGGTTCACTGGTCTTGAGCTGATAGGTCGGTGCGTCATCTGCAAGGGTCTTCGCAGGCACTTGCGCGACCAGCTCATCACCGTCGTAGACATGCACCAGGCCATCATCGGTCACTTCACCGACCACCACTGCGTGCAGGCCCCACTTCTTGAAGACGGCCGCGACATCGTTCTCATGCCCCTTCTCAACAATCGCGAGCATACGCTCCTGCGATTCTGAGAGCATGATCTCATAAGGCGTCATGCCAGTCTCGCGCAGCGGCACCTTTCGGACGTCGACTTTCATGCCCGTCCCGGCCTTCGCGCTGGTCTCACAGGTGGAGCACGTAATTCCCGCCGCTCCCATATCCTGGATGCCCGTGATGTAACCGGTCTTCAGGGCTTCGAGAGTTGCTTCGATAAGGAGTTTTTCGGTGAACGGGTCGCCCATCTGAACGTTGGATTTCCTGCTCTCCGACTCTTCCGTAAGCTCGACTGACGCGAACGTGGCACCGTGTATGCCGTCTCTGCCCGTGCGTGAACCGACCAGCAGCACCGGGTTGCCAATGCCCTCCGCACGAGCGTAGGCTACATCCTCGTGCTTCATAATTCCGATGGCCATCGCGTTCAGCAGCGGATTACCCGCATAACACTCTTCAAAGTAGACCTCACCAGCCACGGTAGGCACGCCCACGCAGTTGCCATAGAACCCGATACCGCCCACGACGTGCTCAAACAAGTATCTGTTCCGAGCGTCACTCAGGCTGCCGAACCGGAGGCTGTTAAGACACGCTATAGGCCGCGCACCCATTGTGAATATGTCGCGCAGGATACCGCCGACACCCGTTGCTGCGCCCTGGAACGGTTCGACTGCGGACGGGTGGTTGTGGCTTTCGATCTTGAAGCAGACTCCGTAGCCACCGCCGATATCTATGATACCTGCGTTCTCCAGCCCCGCGCCGTCTATGGCTTCCTTATACTTGCTGAAGTAGCGAAGTATCGGTCGCGAATATTTGTAGCCGCAGTGCTCGCTCCACATAACTGCAAACATACCAACCTCGGTATAGGTTGGATGCCGCCCGAGCACCTCGGTGATCTTTCCGTATTCCTCATCGCTCAGCCCCATCTCCTGGTAGACTTTGGGGTCGATGGGCTCAGTGTTTGTTATAGACATATCGTTTCCTAACCTAGCCATCAAGCCATCAATCTCTCTACTATCGACTGCAAAATCAGTGTTCCATCCTCGCTGCCCAAGATAGATTCCACCGCGCGCTCGGGGTGGGGCATCATTCCCGCCACATTACCACGATCATTGATGATCCCGGCGATGTTGTTGAGCGATCCGTTGGGGTTAGCCTCGGGGGTCACCTTGCCCGCTGAGTCACAATAGCGGAGGATGACCTGGTTGTTGTCCTCGATCTTCTTCAGCGTGTCCGCATCGGCATAATAGTTGCCGCCGTGGTGCGCTATGGGGATGGACAGAACCTGCCCTTCGGAGCAGAGGTTGGTGAAGTCGGTGTTGTTGTTCTCGACTCGAAGATTAACATGCTTGCAGATGAACCGCAGGCCGTTGTTGTCGATCAACGCGCCGGGGAGCAGGTGAGCTTCGCAAAGGATCTGGAACCCGTTGCAGATTCCGATCAACCTGCCGCCGTTGTCGGCGAAGTCCTGCACCGCGTTCATAACGGGGCTGAACCGCGCCACAGCGCCGGTGCGCAGGTAGTCACCATAAGAGAACCCACCTGGCAAGACAATGCAGTCAAACCCGCTCACGTCAGTCGACTGGTGCCATATATACTCAACCGGCTGGCCCAACACGTCACGAACCGCGCAAAACGCGTCCTGATCGCAGTTAGACCCTGGGAATATAACCACTCCGAATTTCATCTGGGTCTACTCCCCGTCCTTAACGATTTCGTACCGGTAGTTCTCGATGTTGGGGTTAGCAAGCAGCTTGCGACACATCTCGTCCACGTCCTGTTCGAGAGTTCCGTTGCCCCCGTTAACTTCAATCTCAATGAACTTGCCCATCCGGACGCTCTCAATGCTATCGAACCCCAGGTTCTCAAGAGCGCCCTGAACAACCTTCCCCTGCGCATCCAGCAGAGCCGGTTTGAGAGTCACATATACGTTTACTTTAGCCATTCGATTAATCCTTGGTTTTAGTTGTCAATTGACGGTTATCTAAACAGCGCGTGCCTCGAACACTGAGACACTGAACTATATGAATACGTTGAATCAGGTCTACATGCGCCCGATGTCAGCGCTTCTTTACAGGTTTTCGCTTAACAGCCAGCAGGCGCTTTACATCGTCCATGACAGCATCGCTATCCACTACCAACGCAAGCCACTTGCCATCGTGATAAGTAATCGCCGCTTCATAATCTGTGCGAGCATGAGAAACCAACTCAGGAAGAATACCTTCCACTTTCTCCCGTTCCTCCGCGCCGAACACAATCTGAAGCAAAAGCCGACCGCGCTCCGGAATCAACGTGCAGAACGACTTCGACTTCTTATACCGCAGGCTCCAGCCGTGCTTCTTCCCGCCGAATATCCAATCAGGAACAAACACCCCCGGATACTCAGCCTCAATGAACTCGACGACACCCGCCCATCGTCCAACACCATCTTCACCCAGCCAAACTGCAAGTGTCGAATTATCCGGTTGAACGGAGCTGTCTACCATGCGATTGTTCATCTCGGTCATTGTATGAACCCATCGGTTGCGGCTATCAAACCATCAGCCCATCAAACCATCAGACCAATTAGATTCCCAGCCGCTCAAATATCTTGTCTACATTCCTCAGATGGTGTTCGAGATCAAAGCACTCGTCCAAATCCTTAGCAGACAGCCGCTGCTGCACATCCGGGTCCTTCTCAAGCGCCTGGCGGAAGGATATCCCTTCGTCCCAGCACTTGGCCGCGTTGCGTTGGGCTATCTTGTAGCCCTCTTCGCGGGTCATGCCCTTCTGGATGAGCGCGAGAAGCACGTGCTCGGAGAAGACGAGTTGCCCCATCATCTCCAGGTTGCGCTTCATGTTGTCCACGTTAACTTCCAGACGTCCCAACAGCCTCGCCAGAGAGTGCAGCATGAAATCAACTGCCTGACAGGTATCGGGAAAAATGATTCGCTCGGCGGCGGAGTTGGTGAGGTCGCGCTCGTGCCAGGAGACAATGCTCTCCATAGCCGGGATTGCGTTGGACCTGACCACTCTCGCCAGTCCACAAATAGTTTCAAATCTCCACGGGTTCCTCTTGTGCGGCATCGCTGACGAACCTCTCTGCCCGGGCAGGAACATCTCCTGCACCTCAAGGATTTCAGTCCTCTGGAGGTTGCGCATCTCTGTGGCGAAGTTCTCGCACGAGGATGCGATCATTGCGAGGGTTGTGATGAACTGCGCGTGCCTGTCGCGCTGGATGATCTGTGTAGACACCGGCGCGGGCTTGAGGCCGAGGAGGTTGCATACATACTCTTCTTGATCAGGGCCGATGTTGCCGAATATCCCCACCGCGCCGCTGATCTTGCCGTAGCTGATAGCTTCCCTTGCAGCCTGCATTCTAACAAGGTCACGCTGCACCTCGGAATACCACACCGCCATCTTGAACCCAAAGGTGATCGGCTCTGCCTGCACACCGTGCGTCCTGCCGATCATAGGGGTCATCTTGTGCTCGCGAGCCAGCTTGGCTATCGCTTCGAGGAGCTTGTTGAGGTCTTCAATAATGAGGTCAGCCGCCTGACGCAGCCGCAGGGCAGTTGCAGTGTCCTCGATGTCGTAGCTCGTGACACCATAATGGACATACCGCCCCTCTTCGCCGAGGTTTTCGGTAACGCATTTCACAAATGCTATGAGATCGTGAGCAGTCTCCTTCTCGATCTCATCAATGCGCTCAACGCAGAACTTCGCCCCCGCTTTGATCTTTTCAGTAGTTCCCTTGGGAATATTACCAAAATGCTCCTGAGCCTCGCAAACCGCGATCTCAACATCCAGCCAACTCTGGAACTTGTTTTCCTCGCTCCAAATGGCCCTCATCTGCGGGAGTGAATACCTGTCTAACATCCGTCCACCTTGTCCAATCAAAAAGTTATTCTTGAATCGCTGAGATACCTAAACTAGCGATTCAGGCCATCAAACTAACTCCACCGCTCCCACTGCCGCCAGCCTCGCCTTGTGTTTCTTCACAGCTTCGCGCAGCTCGGGATATTTCACACTGAGAATCTGCGCCGCTAGAATGCCTGCGTTCTTTGCACCGTCGATAGCAACTGTTGCCACGGGGATTCCCGATGGCATCTGCACAATCGCCAGCAGCGAGTCCATCCCGTTCAACGCCGCCGATTTTGTCGGGACACCGATGACGGGTAGGGGAGTCAGCGCGGCCAACACGCCCGGCAGGTGCGCGGCCATTCCCGCGCCGGCTATGATTACATCAAAGCCATTCTCCTCAGCGTGTTCAGCAAATTCGACGGCTGCCTGCGGAGTTCTGTGAGCGGAAATCACATAGGTGTGGTTTTCCACACCGAAGTCGCTCAATATATCCGCCGCGCCCTTCATAATGTCAGCGTCAGACCTGCTGCCCATCACAATTGCTACTTTACCGCTCATAACAACCTCGCCCCGATATCGCGCCTCACGTGCGCACCATCAAAGTGGATCATATCAACACCGGCGTATGCTTTCTCGATGCAATCTTTATAGCTATCCGCCACAGCAGTCACGCCAAGAACGCGACCACCGGAGCTGACCACCTGACCGTCTTTGCTCTCGGTGCCCGCGTGGAATACGATAACATCAGCGTTCTTCTCAGCATCACCAACACCGGTG
>JAJFTD010000148.1 GCA_021373255.1 bacterium | reverse complement strand
ACGCATTCCCCTGCTCATGAATATGTCTCCAAGTGCGCCGAAGACGATTGCTATTGTAAGCCCAATTGCCACTTTTAACATTCAAGTCCTCACTACCAACGCAATCCCAGTGGCGACCAGCACACTTCCTGCCCACCTCATCGGAGAAACATCCTCGCCCAGCACCAGAAATGCGAGAAGAGTCACCAGTACATAATCTGCTGCTGTGAGCGGAAGAACATAGCTCAAATCTTCCCATGACAGCGACACAAGATACAGCACAAAAAAGATTATCATAAGCGCAATGCCCGCCCATACAAACGGGTTTGTGGCAGCGCAGATGAAATGAGCCACTATGTCTGAGTGCCGTGTCTCCTCCACAGTCTTCATCCCGTGTCTGATGGATATATCGCCAAACGCGCCGAATACCACAGCAAAGGCCATGGTTATCAACACCTTTATTCTGTTTTTTGATAAGCGAGGTTTACGCAAGTTACGGCCCTCGGATATCGTGTCTCCAATTTCCGGTGGCACGATGGTTTCTATAACTTTTGGTGTTGGCATTGTATGACTTGATAGCCCTTGCTTACTACGAAGACGAGTGCTGGGCGTAAGCTCACATCAGGCAAATATCAAGTTATGAACGTCCAGCACCCAACTTTTTGATCCACCTGAAGTCCTCCAATATGGATTTCGCAGACTCATATAAAGCACGGTTCGCCACGTGGGTGAGTGCCATCACAGGCCTGGCTCTGCTAAGATCGACTTTCGCATCGTAAAGCGCAATTCCGACGTTGTGCAGCACACTAGCATCACGATAACAGTCGATCATACACCGGGTGCAGCCATCGCGCACCAGCTTTGATGAGTCGAAATCCCATATTGTGCACATTTTCTTTGGCCATGCGTGGCATCTGTAAAGGTCCAGGTTCCAGTCCAGGTGGAAATACTTGAACCCGGCAAGGCACGGGAACATCTGCCTCTCGCCTCGAATAAACCTTTGCATCTCACGCAGCGAAGCCGTTGGATTTACTACTGGGAATGTTTTTTTCATCTTGATGATAGTATCAAAGATTGCGATCAACTCATCATCAGTGAACTCGATGATCTCCGAATCAGAGAACCCGAGAAAACTCGAGTCAAGGCTGCGAAGTGGATAGGAGAATGTCACCTGAGTGAAGTTCAGCGATTTTAGAAACGCAGGTAGCTGAGACAAGTCTCCAAGGAGCTTGCTGATCGTCACTGATGCTGTAGTAGAGACACCCAACCTGTGGAATTCCGAATTGGTCCTGGCTATACGTTCGCAAACCCCCGGCAGGCCCCGATTAGCTTCGTGAGCCTCCACTCCCGGCGCGTCTATCGAAATAATGGCGCTGCCTAGCCCAGCATCAGCGTATTCTTTCACCCGCTCGTCAGTGAGATACGAGCCATTTGTGCTGATGAGGGTGTTAATCCCCAGAGATTGTGCCGACTGGAGTATCTCAGGCAGCTTCGGATGCAGGGTTGGTTCCCCACCGACCAGCGCCATATACTCAACCCCATTGTCAGCCAGAATACGCATAGCGGCTTTGCTGTCTTCGAGACTCACAAAGATACGCTCGCCGGTCATCCCACTGCCAACACGGAAGTTGCAGAATTGGCAGTGTGCATTGCAGGCATTAGTAATTGCAAACTGGCAGAACCCCGGCCCACCGTCGCGTAGCACCTTTCTAAGAGCAGACCCACCATTTGGTTTGGCGGCATCATGCCGTTTAAGGAATGAAAGAAACTCTCTCCCCTCACGCAGCCGCCTGCGCCTGGTGTCGGCATCTTTTGCCATCTGCAAACCCATTCTGGCCATTACCTTGGGACGGAAATAAAAACGCTTATAGAACTTGTCCACAGAAGCCTCGATCTCTTCGGGCGATATCTGCGGATATCTGAGGGCGCATGTCTGTGTGCCGTCAGTGGACACAAGGTCCTCCTGCGCAAGCCACCCGTTTTCCAACGCCTGCTGATACAGCTCGGTTCCAGGGTAGGGGGATGCTATGGATACCTGGATTGTGTCGGGGTCAAGGCGGCATGCATAACGTATGGTTTCCTCAATAGTCTCCCTTGTCTCACCTGGCAAACCAAGGCAAAACGTGCCGTGAATGGCAATCCCCAGGGACTTGCAATCCTCAGTGAATCTCGTTGCCATCTCAGTGCTTATGCCCTTACGCACATTTTTGAGGATGTCATCGCTGCCGGACTCATACCCCACCATAAGCAGCCGCAGCCCACACTCCTTGAGTATTCTCAGAGTTTCTCTTGGCACATTCGCGCGGCTGCTGGTGGACCATGTAATCCCCAGCGTCGCCAGTTTTCCTGCAATCTCCTCCGCACGCTTAGTGTTCGCGGTGAAAGTGTCGTCGTCGATGAAGAACTCCTTCACCTGTGGGAACAGTTCTTTCGCATAAGCCAATTCCTGATAAACCGACTCCGCCCCACGAACGCGGTATTGATGCCCGGATATAGTCTGTGGCCAAAGGCAATAAGTGCACCGTCCCGGGCACCCACGGCCCGTGTAAATTGAAAGATACGGGTGCATGAGATAACCGATATAGTAGTTTCCGATCGTGAGGTCGCGCTTATATACATCCACCACGAAAGGCAGGCTATCGAGATCGGTGAGTAGGTCGGCGTCAGCGTTGTGCCGGATAACATCTCCATCCTTCCAAGATACCTCTCGCACATCACCCAGCGGTTTTCCGCAGGCAATATCACGGATAGGCAACTCAAACTCACGCCGCACCACGAAATCTACCGAAGCCGCCGCACGCAGCGACTGCTCCGGCAAGACCGTCACGTGTGGCCCCACGAATCCAATTAGTGCCTTAGGATTTCTCTGTTTGATCTGCGAGGCTACCCTTGCGTCGTTGGAAAACGATGGAGTGCTGGTGTAGATAATCACCAACTCATACCCGCTGCTAATATCGACAATAGTCTCGACTCTGAGCTCATCAGCCGGAGCGTCGATCACCCTGCTGCCGGGTACGAGCGCCGCAGCCTGCGCCAGCCACGTCGGATACCAAAACGAGCGCACCTCGCGCTTGGCCTGATAACGTGATCCAGCGCCGCCGTCGAAACCTTGGAATGATGGGGGGTTCAAGAAAAGCGTTCTCATATCGCTTCATATTTGCCCCCGAACAGCAGCCGCCAAACAGATAGATTTTGGGGAATGGAGGATAGGGGTAGAGGTTAGAATCCGTGATGGAGCGGATCACAGATCCGCGAAAAATAGGTCCCGGATCGCGCAGATCCGGGACCATCAAACCATTAACCCTGTTCTTTAATATAATTCAGCCTGCCGCCCGCAAGCGTGACTTCCCGCTCTCGTTCGGAGAGGTCGTGGGTGACCTTCACTGTAACTCCGGCTGTCTTATCAACAAGATCAAAAACAGTCTCGCCGTTCTTTAGCTTGCTGGCGATGTCGGGAATTTCGATGTTGTCGAGTTGGTTGATGCGGTCGTAATCCGCCGGATCAACCAGTTTAAGCGGCAGAATGCCGAAGTTGATCAGGTTCTGCCTGTGGATTCGTGCGAATGACTTTGTAATCACGGCTTTCACGCCAAGATACATAGGTGCCAGAGCGGCATGTTCGCGAGATGAGCCCTGGCCGTAGTTCTCACCACCGAGGATGAACCCACCGCCGAAATCCCTTGCACGCTTGGGAAACTCGGGGTCGACCGCTGTGAACACGTGCTCGGATATCGCGGGTATGTTCGACCTCAACGGCAGCACCTTTGCGCCGGCCGGCATAATGTGGTCTGTGGTGATATTGTCGCCCACTTTGAGGAGAACCTTGCCCGACATTGTTGCAGGTACGCCCTCGTTTTTCGGCAGCGGCTTGATGTTCGGCCCTCGGACGATTTCCACTGATTCCGGGTTATCACTCGGCGCAAGTACCATCCGATCATCAACCAGATACTTCTCAGGAGTATCGAACGAAACAGGCTTTCCGAGCTTGCGTGGATCGGTAACGACGCCATTAATAGCTGCAGCTACCGCCACCTCGGGGCCAGCGAGGTATACCTGTGCGCTCTTGGTCCCGCTGCGTCCCTCGAAGTTGCGGTTAAATGTGCGGATGGAGATTGCATTGGTCTTTGGTGATTGGCCCATTCCGATGCACGGCCCGCAGGCGGACTCCAATATTCTCGCACCCGCTGAAACCATATCAGCTAGCGCGCCGTTTCTGGCTATCATCTCAAACACCTGCTTTGAACCGGGAGAGATTACCAGGCTTACCGTTGGGTGCACGGACTTGCCCTTCAGGGCGCCAGCAACCACCATCAGGTCTCTGAGTGATGAGTTCGTACAGCTTCCAATAGCGACCTGATCGACTTTCGTGCCTTCTATCTCAGATACCTTAACAACGTTATCAGGAGAGTGCGGCTGGGCGATCATGGGTTCAAGTGTGTCCAAGTTTATTTCGTAAACTTCATCATATTCCGCATCCGCATCGGCCTTGAGCTCTTTCCACTCATGCTCCCGGCCCTGCGCTGTCATGAACTCTCGAGTGACGTTATCGCTTGGGAATATGGAAGTAGTCGCGCCAAGTTCTGCACCCATGTTGGTGATAGTTGCGCGGTCGGTCGCTGACAGGCTCGCGACACCCTCGCCACCATATTCGATGATCTTGCCTACGCCACCTTTTACGCTCATCAGCCGAAGAACTTCCAGGATCACGTCTTTTGCCGACACCCACGCCTGCAGCTTTCCAGTAAGCTTGACCAACACAATTTTTGGCATAGGCAAATAGAACGGCTGCCCCGCCATTGCTGCAGCCACATCCAAGCCACCTGCACCCATCGCAAGCATTCCCAACCCGCCAGCAGTGGGGGTATGGCTGTCGGACCCTACCAATGTGTCACCGGGTATATCAAACCGCTCCAACTGCACCTGATGGCATATACCATTGCCGGGCCTTGAGAAGAAAATGCCATGCTTTGCCGCCACGCTTTGTAGATACGCGTGATCATCCGCGTTCTCAAACCCCGCTTGCAGGGTGTTATGGTCCACATAACTCACTGAACGCTTTGTCTTTACCCTGGGCACACCCATAGCTTCAAACTGCAAATAAGCCATCGTGCCGGTAGCATCTTGAGTGAGAGTATGATCGATCCTGATTGCGATTTCCTCGCCGGTGACCATATTTCCCTCAACCAGGTGATCCTTGATTATCTTTTTGGCTAAACTAAGTCCCATATCGCCTTCCTAATATTCGTCTGTTTCAAAGGTATTATAGCAGGAGTCGAGCATGCTAGACAATCTTACGGGCTGAAGGTCACAAGGTTGGGGTGGAGGCTTGATAATGTGCTATTTCTCAAATCTTACCTGCAGGATATTGTGGTCTAGGCAGCTTGCATGCTAATGCTAAGCACATATGTGGTATACCATTCACTGATGAGCTGACCTTTTTCTTTCCTTGAGAATTTGCTATAGTGTTTAAGGTAACTTGCTTTGAGTTCCGATCTTGTGTAGTGATCATGAATCCATCTCAGTTGCAGTTATCATGAGGTATTAAAAAAACGGAAGATGAAAAATAGCAACTTAGTAGTATCTAAACTATGTGCGATTGAATTGTATAATGTGCAATAACTAAAGCAATTATACATAGAGCACGATATGTATACAGTACCAGGGTGTGTGATGATGGTGAAACAAAAACAATTGTGCAAGTTGATGTTATTTATGGTTTTGTTAAATCTTGCTGTGAGGGCTGTATTTGTCTTTGCTTCGCTCTCATTTGGTATGAAGATCGGTCCCAAATCGCCAAGCTATTATAGTTCGGATGGTTACCAAGACCTCGGGCAAATGGTTGCTCAAGGTTATGGTATAAGATTTGCTCCTGATCTGAAACCCTCTGTGTTTCGTGCTCCAGTTTATCCATTATTGTTGGGTTTTACTGATCATCTGATAGGCAATATGGATTTATCTGTTTTAATTATAAACTGTCTATTTGCCGCACTGGGTTGCGCAGTTCTGGTTGCTATGTTTTGGTATATTGCTGGCAGAAATGCTGCGTTGATGACCGGCATAATAGTCTCATTATATCCTCAGCTTATAATATACTCATGGCATGCGTTTACAGAACTAATTCAGTTCTTCTTTATATCATTATTTGCATTCTGTTTGCTTTTTATGTTTAGGATACGCAATACAATATGGGGAGCCGCTGCCGGAGCGGCATTCGCTTTAGAGGTACTTGCAAAAGGCTGGATGTTAGGTTTTCCTGTATTATTGTTACCCGCATTCTTATTGAGCTGTCGTAAGAATGAAAGCCGAGGTTGGAAATGCGCTTTTGCATTTTGTATTGTAGCTTTAATAGTGATTTGCCCCTGGACTGTACGGAACTATATTGTAAGTGGACGGTTAATACCGATAACGACCGGAGGCGGTTATCAATATTTGGTTGGTAATAGAGCTCTGGATGTAAATGTCAATATTGCAAATGGTGAATATGATGCTCTAGCTGCTCGCTTGGGCTTTCCTACCCGAACGAATGGTATCCATGGTTGTTATCTAGATATTACACCTGTTGCAGATGATTATTTTAATAATAAAGCAAAGAAAGATGTTCAGCAGCACCCGGCGACGCTTGTTAGAAAAGTATGTATCGGATCGTTACGTTTATGGTATCTATCTCCGAACTCCAAAATAAAAACAATGTTTGCCGCGATTATCAGCGGATTACTTTTACTTGCTTGGGGAGCAGGAACCCCAAAATTTGAAAGGTCAAATATCTTCTGGATGCCGTGCGCATTATTGATGGTTTATGCAACCATTGTTTTTGGGGTGATATATGCGGAATACAGATATCTGCTGCCGTTATCTGGGCTGCTAATTGGGTTCGCATGTACATCTTTTTTGATGTTATCAGGGCGAATTGTATCAAAGCCTGCTGATACGGAGGAATTGAAATGAGATTATCGATTATTATCCCTTGCTATAATGAAGCAGAACATATAGCTCAAGTAATCAAGGCTGTTAGTGATGTGGACCTACATGGAATTGAGAAGGAGATTATAATCGTTGATGATGGTTCAACGGATGATACTATTCGTGTTATAAATGAGCATAATGCAGATAAGCGGATTACTTTGCACATCTCCAATGAAAATGTTGGCAAAGGCGCAGCAATTAGAGCCGGTCTTAATTATGTAACGGGAGATATTGTTATTATTCAGGATGCAGATCTGGAATATGATCCTGAGCAGTATCTGGAAATAATAACACCAATTGTAGAAGGTAATGCTGATGTTGTATATGGATCTCGATTTCTTGGTAAAATCGAAGGAATGCGTATTCAAAATCGATTAGCTAATTATATACTTACTTTTACAACCAATCTTCTCTTTGGTATGCATATAACAGATGAGGCAACCTGTTACAAGGCTTTTAAAAGTGATGTTTTAAAACAGATGCCGCTGAAATGCTGCGGTTTTGAGTTTTGCCCGGAGGTAACTGCAAAACTGGCGAAGCATCATATTGACATATATGAAGTCCCTATACATTACACTGGTCGCAATAAAAAGGAAGGCAAGAAGATTCGATTGTCCGATGCGTTTGTAGCAGTATGGACTTTGTTTAAATATAGGTTTGTTAATTAATCCTGCTTGAAACACTCAACTAATGCTATTCTTCAAGTATTGATTGCATCGCTTCAGCGGAGATGGGCAAATGTTTCTCTTTAGCCATCTCAAAAGCCTCGAAGTTGAAGTTGTGTACCCAAACCCCATAACCCATATCAACCCGGTATGATTCCAAATGTAGATTACAGAAGAAGTACTTATTGTTTCTCAAATCTCACCTGCAGGGTATTGTGGTCTAGGTAGCTTGTGTGCTAACAACAACCTTGGAGGTCTGTAAATATGGCGACGAAGATGGTGATGCCTCTCCTTGGCCAGACGATGGAGGAGGGGACGATAATACAGTGGTTCAAGAACGAGGGTGACGAAGTCAAGGCGGGCGAACCGCTGCTTGAGGTGATGACGGACAAGGTCAACATGGAAGTAGAAGCGCCCGAATCGGGCGTGCTTCGCAAGATACTCGCCCAACCCGAGGACGTGATCCCCGTGAGGGAACCCATCGCCATTATTGCGTTAGCCGATGAACCTATAGATCAACTCCTCGCGGAGACTCCAAAAGCCGAGCAAGCCGCCGCAGAGGGTGGTGCCCCGACTGTGACCCAACCCGCGCCTCCATTGGCAGCACCAGCACCAGCCGCTGAAGCTGCCGGAGTTGAAGAAAGAATTTTCGCATCTCCATCAGCGAGAAGAGTCGCCGCAGAGCATGGCATCGACATAACTCAGCTTGCCGGGCGAGGAAGCGGGCCAGATGGTAGGATTGTGGAAAAAGATGTGCTCGATTTTATTGCTTCGACTGGTAAAGCTACCCCGCTTGCTGGAAAGATGGCTGCTGAGATGGGTGTTGATGTGGGTGCCATTCCCGGAACAGGAGTGGGGGGCAAAGTTACGAGCGAAGATATAAAGGCCGCCGCAGCCCCCACCGCTCCTCCGACTCCTTCTGTTACGCCACCGGCCGCCCCTGCCATTGGCGCAACTATTCCATTTACTGGTATGCGGAAAGCCGTCGCGCAAAATGTAGCTGCAAGTTATTCGACAGCCGTGCATGTGACGCTTACCACGGAAGTCGACATGACAGAATGCGTGCGTATGCGGGATCAAATTCTGCAGGAAATCGAAAACACACAGGGAGTACGTATTTCATTTACAGATATTATCGTGAAAGCTGTTGCCCGTGCGATCCTAGACAAGCCTATAATGAACTCGTCTCTGCAGGATGACAAGATAGTCATCCATGACCAGGTAAATATAGGCGTCGCCACGGCTATCGAGGGTGGGTTGGTGGTCCCAGTGGTGAAGGATGTCCCAAGTAAGGGCTTGGCACAGATTTCCAAAGAGATCAAGGAGTTAGCTGAGAGAGCACGTTCCGGTCATTCAACAGCCGATGATTTTCGCGATGGTACATTTACGATAACCAACCTTGGCACCTACGGTATAGAAAGTTTCACTCCTATAATCACCCCAGGCCAATGCGCAATACTCGCGGTTTGTGCGATAAAGCTGAAGCCGGTTGTGGTCGATAACGAGATCAAGGTGTGTTCGATGATGAACTTGTGCTTATCATTCGATCATCGCATAGTGGATGGCGCACCCGCCGCCGAGTTTCTTGCCCGGCTCAAGCAGATATTAGAGCTGCCGTATATGATTTACGCATAAGCGTGCTTAGGACTTGTCCATATCGACGCGTTCAAACTTAGCCAATGTTCTGAACTGGTCCTCGAACGCCATCAACCCCGGCGAACCACCGGTGTGAATGAAAATAACTGTTCGGTTTGGGTCTATTACACCTGATTGAGCCAACCCGATAAGCCCGGCCATGGCCTTGCCGGTGTAAATAGGGTCAAGGATCAGCCCTTCAGTGCGCCCAGCCAGCAATATAGCCTTGTTTCCTTCTTCTGATGGCACGCCATATCGCTCGCCATAATAGTCATCAGTGACTACGATGTCATCCGTGTTGAAATGCTCGTTTACGCCGATCATATTCGCAGCCCCATTAGCGTTCTGTGCGGCTGTTTCGCGCATTGGCTTGGCTCTCCCAGCCACGCTTACCCCGATCATCTCTGCCTGTGGCAGGAACAACCTGAGCCCCAACGCGCATCCTGCCAGTGTCCCTGCAGATCCAACTCCCAATATCACCAGCGGTGCCTTGTCATCTTCATCCAACTGCTCGGCAAGTTCGCGCATGCCACGCACATACCCTAACGCCCCAAGCGGTGTTGATCCCCCAATAGGAATGATATATGGACTCGCACCCTGAGCGCTGAGTGTCGCAGCCTCCGCCGTCATAGCGTTCTCCATGTCCTTTACAGTGGCATCTTCCATAAACCTGATCTCAGCGCCAAATACCACATCCAACAGCAGATTACCATAAAACCTATCGAACCTTGGCCCACCGAGAAAGAGAATGCACCTGTCGATCCCAACCTTGCGAGCTGCTGCAGCAGTCATTCGAGCATGATTAGACTGCGGCCCACCGTCCGTCATCACCACATCAGCATTCTTCGCCAACGCATCCGCCAATAAATACTCCAGCTTGCGCGCTTTATTTCCCCCGCCTCCAAGGCTGGTAAGGTCATCACGCTTGATCAACAGTTTGCGTAAGCCGAGTTTCTTAGCTAACCTAGGCGCTTCTTCGAGAGGAGTCGGTAGATGAGTGAGTGATATTCGCGGTATGGTGTCCAGGTTCATATAAGAATCCTATACAATGTTTAATAATAGAGTGAAATATTATACAGCCAAGTACTACTGATTTTTTCTTCCGTAAGTATACCCCTCGCACATGCCACGGTCAAGATAGGGGATAGAAAGTAGGGGATGGGGATGGAAACCACTCCATTCTGTCCCTTTTCGTGTTTTCGCCCTTTCGCGATTAAGTCCCTTCCCGCTACTCCGGTCAGGCTGCTTGCAACTCAGGGCAGATTGCCGTACCATGAACATATGGCAATAGACCTTTACGAGAAAGCAAAAGCGAGACTTGCGCGTGAAAGTGGTGGGGTTGCGGTTGAACGGGCTGCGGCTGTGAGGTTCGCGTTCGCATTCCCCAACGTCTACAGCGTAGCAATGGCCTCGCTGGGCTACCAGCTCGTATACCAAATGTTGAACTCACTCCCCAACGCATCCAGTGAGCGCGTGTTTCTGCCTGACGAGATTGATTTGAAAGAACATCTGCGCACTAATACGGAGATATTCAGCCTTGAGACGATGTCGCCGCTGTCTGAATTCGATGTGATCGCGTTTTCGATATCGTTCGAGATGGATTATCTCAATGTGTTAAAGATTCTCAGGCTTGGGAACCTGCCTGTAAAGAGCGTGGACCGTGATGACATCGATCCAATAGTGATCGTAGGCGGTCCCTGTGGCACATTCAATCCCGAGCCATTGGCGGACTTTGTGGACGCGTTCGTGGTAGGTGATGCTGAGGAAGTTTTACCCGGCCTTGTGGATGCGTTGGAGTCTAGCCAAGGAAAACCACGTGAGGAACGCCTTGCCGCACTCGCCGCGCTTCCGAGCATATACGTTCCAAAATTCTATCAACCAGAATATGATGAGTCAGGCGCGCTTGTGCGCATTGCGAACATCTCACCGGCACCCGATAAAGTCACCCGAGCGGTTGCACGTGATCTGTCTCAGCACCCGTCTACATCGATCATTCGCACCGATGAAGCTGAATTCGGAGATATTGCCCTGGTTGAAGTGGCTCGTGGGTGTGGGAGAAAATGCAGATTCTGCCTTGCGGGTCATATCACTCGCCCCTTGCGTCTGCGTGACGTAGATGCAGAGTGTGATGCTTCGCGCCTGGGGCTTGTCGGAGCAGCGATTTTTGACCACCCGGAAGCTGCTGATATCTGCCAATCCATTGTGAATGCAGGTAAGGAGTTCACGCTATCTTCAGTGAGGCTTGAGACTGTCACCCCTGAGCTTACCGGTCTGATGGCCCAAGGTGGACAGCGTACGATCACAATTGCCCCGGAAGCGGGCAGCGAGCGCCTTCGGCGGGTGATAAACAAAAATACTGCCGAGGAGCAAATGTTCTCGGCGGTTGCCGCCGCACGTGAGGCAGGCATAAATCGTGTTAAACTTTATTTTATGATCGGGCTTCCCACTGAGACTGACGATGACATTCGTGCGATTATCGACCTTGTCAGCCGCCTGGCATCCGAGTTTCAGGGGATCAATCTCCAAGTATCGGCGAGCAGTTTTGTTCCCAAACCGTGGACGCCTTTCCAGTGGCATACAATGGAGCGCGAGGGTGTGCTAAAGAAGAGATATGCGACCCTGAGATCGGGGATATCCTCCATAAAGGGCGCGAACTTTGGGGGCGAAAGCCCGCGGCTTGCGACTGTGCAGGGTTATCTTGCTCGCGGTGACCGCCGGATAGGTGCCGTCCTTTATGAGGCACTGGAGAATGATGGCGATTATTCCGCAGCGCTTCGTAAGGCTGAAGTCGATATCAAGCCGATTCTTTACAAGACCCGAAGCGTCGATGATATTCTTCCATGGGATCATATTGATAACCAAGTTGAAAAAGTCTACCTCTGGAATGAATATCAGAAGGCTTTGAAAGGAGACACCACATCCCCATGCAGGATCGGTGAATGCCGGATCTGCGGGGCGTGTGTGTAGCATTAAATGCGACTACCGAACTGGTATAGAGTCGAGACCGGCGGGGTGAAGTTTTACCGCGCATGGAATCTTCAGGCGACTGGATTGGTTGCACACGGGTTCAGCACCAGGATAGGCGGCGTCAGCAAAGCGCCGTATAATTCTCTTAACCTCGGACTTGCGGTTAACGATGATAAAGAGGCTGTCCTGGCTAACAGGCGGGCGTTCGCGTCAGCTATCGGTGTTGACCCAAAGAGGATAGTGGTGCCTAAGCAAATCCACTCAAACTTAGTCAAACTTGTCACCGAAAGCGATGCCGGTTCAGGTGCTCTTGATCATTCCAATGCTATTCCCGACGCCGATGCGTTGATTACCAACACCCCGAATCTCCCTTTGGCGCTGCACTTTGCGGACTGCGTGTGCATATTCCTTCTTGACCCAGAACACCGCGCGATAGGTGTTGCGCATGCGGGATGGCGAGGAACTGCGAGCAAGATCGTATCCTCGGCTATAGAAGCCATGACCCGTGAGTTCGGTTCCGATCCTGGCGCAATGCTTGCTGCGGTTGGCCCTGCTGTCGCACGGTCGTGTTATGACGTAGGTGAAGATACCGCCAAAGCCCTGTTCGATGCTTTTCCGCACGATGAACGGGTGATCAAACAGTCTACCGCTACAAAATGGCGTGCCGGTCTCAAGATTGCTAACATAATCATTCTCAGGCAGGCTGGGTTGAAAGAATCCAAGATCGCCTTCAGTGAAAGCTGCACATGTTGTGATAGAGATGAGTTCTTTAGCTACCGCCGAGAGGGTCTAACCGGCCGAATGGGCGGGTGGATGAGCCTGTTATAGTTTTGATACGAAATTCTATACACTTTGCTATTGACGAAGAAGGAAAAATCTGTAATACTGTCAAACTAGATAGAGGTTGGTTGCTAGCGTAATGCTAGTAATACTGTGATTACGATGGGTCAGCACGACATATGTCCTTAATATGCGATAACCTGCGCACTGTGAGAGAGCGCATTGATGTGGCGGCTGAAAAAAGTGGTCGCTCAGAGCAGGATGTAACGCTGGTTGTTGTAACCAAGACCCGGAGTGTTGCAGAGATTAGAGAGGCCATTGCCTGCGGGGCTGGCGACATCGGCGAGAACTATGTTCAGGAAGCCGAGACCAAATATGGTGAGATCGGCGACGCGGCGAGATGGCACATGATCGGGCACCTTCAGCGCAACAAGGTCCGGCATGTTGTGGAGTTTGCTAGTCTTATTCACAGCGTGGATAGCGAGGATCTTGCTCGGGAGATCGGCCGGAGAGCCGAAGCGATCGGGCGGCGGGTGAATGTGCTTGTCGAAGTGAAAGTATCCGAGGAGCCGAGTAAGTTCGGTGTAAGCACCGATGACGTCCTTCGGCTGGCGGAAAAGATATCTGAAGTATCGGGGATCAAGGTCTGCGGTCTTATGGGAATGGCGCCATTTCTGCCGAATCCTGAAGAAACACGGCCTTACTTCTCGAATTTGAAGAAGACGTGGGATAAGCTGCCTGATGAGCAGCGGATCTATCTCTCCATGGGTATGACCCAGGACTACGAAATTGCGGTCCAGGAGGGGTCGAATATGGTTCGTATCGGCACAGCCATATTCGGTCCGAGAGCATAGAACCAACCCAAAGCAATAATAAGTACATTGATAGTTAATTAAAACAGGTGCGCTTAAGTCACGGATGCGGAGTGGGCGCCCAAACACCCAACCCATGGCTGGCACCAAATCCTGAATGGGAGGGTCTTAAGCGTGAGAGCAGCACCACAAGAAGATTATGACGAGCAGCCGAGAGGACTGTGGGGCCGGTTCAAGGAGAGAATCGGATGGGGAGACTACGAGGACGACGAGATCGAGTTTATGGACGATATGGGTGGGAAGCGTAAGCCGACCATGGTAAGAGTCCATTCCTCAAAGATCAACCATGTCTCAGTTTGGCTGTCTGTGCAATCATTTGAAAATGCGCAGCAGGCGGCGGACGGTCTGAAAGAGGGACATCAGCAGATTGTTAACCTCGAAAAGGCAGCCCCAGAGGTCTGCGCCAGGGTGATCGACTTCCTGAGTGGAGTCATCTATGCTCTGGATGGCTATATCGAAAAAGTGGGTGATAAGGTATATCTCTTCACCCCGAGCAACTACATAATAGAAGTTGAAAATGGCGGGCCGAGCAGAAAGGTGCAGAGCCCGTTCCACGAGAACTAAAAATAAGGACCCGGCACTCGTGCCGGGTCCTTATATCTATCTCAGGTATGGTTCAAGAAAGTCACAAAAGTCATAAGGTCACAAAGTCATAAGGTTTGAGAGGAAAGGTTCGGGCAGATCTCTGATCTGGCCCGCATTGACCAAATGGCATCTCCGATGCCACCACGTAAGGCAGACATGGATATTGTAGGGGTTAAGCATTTGCCCCTATATTTGATGCAGTCTTTTGTTATAGTCGCAAATGCTTAACCCGCGACGTTCGGGCGAAGCACTTGCGCTTAAGATTACAGCAAACACATTATCCGATGGGCAAGTGCTTCGCCACTACAAGTTGACATATAGTCCGATACGGGGTGGGATCAGAATTTTACCTAAACTCTAAACTTTCTCTTTCTCAACCTTATGACCTTTCACCATTGCAAATAATAGGAGTTATATAGATGACTGCGGATAAGATTGGTCGCCTGGCGGTTATCGGCGCGGGTGCTATGGGTTCGGCGTTTGCCAAGGGTGTGACTGCCGGTGGGCTGTTTGCTCCGGGCGAGGTAACTATGGTTGACGTCGATGTATCCAGGCTGGAATGTATAGCGCATGAGCTTGGTGTAAACACTAGTTCAGACAGTGCGAATGCTATAAAGGATGCGGATGTCATTCTTTTGGCTGTGAAGCCGGGGATAGTTCGCGATGCGCTGGGAGATATTGAGGCGGCTGTAAAGCCCAGCCAATTGATTGTCTCCATTGCTGCGGGGGTAAAACTTGAGGTGTTAGAGTCGTCTTTGCCTAAGGGGTCCGCCGTAGTAAGGGCTATGCCAAACACACCGTGCCAGATCAGCGCGGGGGCTGTCGGCTTCAGCCGTGGGAGATCGGTAACGGACGATCAGGCTGCCGTCGCCAAGAGGCTTTTCGATGCCGTGGGGTTATCCTATGAGGTTCCGGAGAAGCTGTTGGACGCCGTAACCGGTCTCAGCGGCAGTGGACCGGCTTATGTTTATGTGATGATCGAGGCGCTTTCAGACGCTGGTGTAAGGGTGGGGCTGCCGAGGGACATTTCCACGGCCCTGTCCGCGCAGACGGTTATGGGAGCGGCGAGGATGGTCATCGAAGAGGGTGAGCATCCCGCAAAGCTGAAAGACCGGGTCACAAGCCCGGGTGGAACCACGATTGCGGGCATAGACGCTCTTGAACGCAACGGTTTCCGGTCGTCGCTCATAGAGGCTGTAAAAGCGGCAACAAGGAGATCAGAAGAACTGGGGTAGAGCGGAGGAACTGCTATGAACCCAGGCTTGATATTAGTGAGGCTTATCTCCCTGGTAGTCCAAGTGATAAACCTGTTGATTATTGCGGATGTGCTTCTTACGTGGTTTCCTCAAGTGGACAGGCGGCACCCTGTGGTGGTGGCGCTGCGGAGGTTGACTGAGCCGATATACCGTCCGATCCGCCGGATTATTCCGCCGGAAAAGACCGGCTATATCGACCTGTCTCCCGTCATCGCGATCTTTCTGATAATTATTATCGGCAACATTCTGCAGGGATTGATCCTGCGGTTCCTTGTTCTACCTGTCCGGTAAGTCCGGACCTCGCACCCGGAAGGAAGATGGCAATGGCACTCACACCCGTAGACATTATGCACACTGAGTTTAACGCAGCATTCAAGGGCTATAATAGGCCTCAAGTCGATGCGTTCGTCCAATCGGTCAGGCAGGCTCTGGAAGATGTCCTAAAGGAGAAAAGCGATCTGCTCCGAAAGATCGATGCGCTTCAAGACGAGGTCGACAGAGTCCGAAAGATTGAGTCCGCGATGAGTGAGGCGCTTACTGTAGCGCAGAAGAGTGCTGAGGAAGTGAGGCTGAATGCGCACAGGCAGGCTGAGCTTATCGTGCAGGAGGCTGAACAGTCCCGCGTAAAAACAGTAGCTGAGGCTCAGCAAGAGGCCGGGAAGTATCGTGCTGATATCGCGCTTCTTCAAGCAACCCGCGACAGGTTCGAGGCTGAGTTTAAGGGAATGTTGAGTTCATATATGGAATGGCTTCAAAAACATAGTTCGGAAGAAGAGGCCAGGAGCGAGGTCGCCTGATTGGAGATTGAACAGGTTTCACCGGGGAGACGCGCCGGGAGGCACTGGCGCTGGTATCTGCTCGCCTTGCTGATCGTTGGTGCTGCCATGATTGCACTTCAGGCAGCGGGAATCAGGCTAAAATCGAGCACAGGGGAGTCTGTTCAGGATATATCTCTGTCGCCCATACTGCAAGGGGACGCGCTTGTCAAATTTGCAATCTCCAACGAAGCGGGCGCGAAGCGAGCCAGCTACATTCGCCAAGCTATAGCTGCGTATAAAAAGGCGCTCCCCAGCCCAGCGGCCTACAGAAGAATCGGCCTTACAAAAGAGTTACTGCTGAAGCAATCGGGCATTTCCGAGCTCACTCGAATTGCCTCTCCAAGTGCCAACCGTGGGCTGACTCGTGATCAAAAAGCACGGCTAGCCAGGGAAGCGGCTATGTGGCGTGATATCTTTAAGAGTGAGCGGCTCAGCGTGAAGCAGGCTAACCGATACACCCCCGAGGTCGAAAACACAAACGCGGGTCCATTAAGCAAGCTGGCTGCGGCTGAAGTTTATCAGCGATCAGGGCAGATTGCCCGCGCCAGGGATATACGGCAGCAGGCTAGGGGTGAGGCTTTAGCCACACTGGCTGCGGGAACAGTCCTGCTTTTGATGATGCTTGGCGGCGGGTTAGTGGGGATCGGACTCACAGTGGTTTTCTTCACTACGTACGCCCGCGAACTTAGCCGCACTCAGCCGCCGCGCATTCAGACTTCGGTGCTGGTATTATCTTTCCTGGTTTTCATGCTCGCTCTGCTTGTGCTGGATTCTATTGTTGCGTTGACTATAGAGGCGAGTGAGATGGACACTTCAGCAAGGAGCACTCAGGTTATAGCTTTGCTTCTTGAGGCTGGCGCCACCCTTGCCGCATTTGCGCTTGGGCTTGGAATGCTGCACGCTTTGGTGGGTCGCACAGGTGAGCGAATAAGTGAGATTGGCCTGCGGTCTGCCGCTTTGGGGAGAGATATCCTGTGGGGTATCGGTGGATATGCTGCGGCACTGCCGTTTTTTGGAATCGCGGTAATCATCTCTCAGGTGCTTGACAATACGGTCTTCAGGAATATTCAGACCCCCGAGCACCCGCTCACGCCGTTCTTTGCCGGCGGCAGTACAGCGGCATTTGCGGTCGTGTTTGTTATGGGGGCTGTAATTGCGCCTCTGGTTGAGGAAACATTCTTCCGGGGAGCGCTCTATGGTGCTCTGAGAGGTGGAATGGGCGTGTGGTTAGCTGCTGCAGTGTCGGCTGCCATATTTGCCGTGGGACATCCTTTACCTTCAAACTTTTTGCCGATATGGGTCCTGGGGTTTGTATTTGCTATTCTACGAGAGAAGACAGGCTCGCTGGTGCCGTCAATGGTCGCGCACTGCATCCACAATGCGATGACCATAATGCTTACAAGACTCTTCTTTTAATCTTTGTGATGTCAATTTGGGAACTAGCTCGGCGTTGCGTGCGTTATATTATAGGCGGCTGTTTTGTGCCGCCTGATCTGCATGGGGGGTGGTAGTAGTAGGCTTCTTATGCGGAGCTGTTGACCAGTTCGTTTATTTATTGTAATATTTCCACACATAGAGTTTCGAAAGGGGTTCGATACATGCGTAAAAGGATGCTGGTAGTGATTCCGGTTACGCTCGCATGCTTGGCGCTGCCAAACTTTGCTCTTGCTGCAACAAAGAGCGTAAAGCCGGCCGCCAAACCGAGCGTAAAGCAAGCCGCCAAACCGAGTGCAAAGGCTAGCAAGCCTGCAGTATTCAATCAGCAGGCAGAGCTGGACAAGTTCTGGAACGGTCCGGACAATGCAGTTGTTGGAACTGTTAATGGTGTAGCGGTCACAAAGAAAGAATTGATGAAGGCGCTCTGGTATTGGAATGCACCGACTGTGCTCTCAGACGTTCTTAATCAGAAAATGATCGAACAGACGGCAGCGAAGGACAAAGTAAGCCTTAGCAATGCCGAACTGCAGGGAAAGATCAGCGAGTCGCTCAAGCGTATGAATATGAGCAACATTGATCAGCTTTGTAATCAGTATAAAGTGACCAAGGACCGCTTCATGGCCGGGACCAAGGTTTCGGCTCTTGCTGAGAAGGTAGTCACACAGCAGACCAAGGTTACCGATGCTGAGTTGTCTGAGTATATTAAGGCTCGCCACATACTTGTAAGATTCCCGCAGGACGAGAAAGACAAGGCTAAGGGCGAAGAAGCAGCTAAGCAGAAGATCGATGAGATCGCTGCAAAGCTCAAGGCTGGTGAAGATTTCTCCAAGCTGGCTGATCAGTATTCTGAAGATCCCGGTAACGACCGCGAAGGCAAGAAGCAGGGCGGCGATCTTGGTTGGTTCAACCGTGGCCGCATGGTTCAGGAATTCGAGACTGCTGCATTCGCACTTAAGGCCGGAGAGGTCAGCGAGCCAGTTAAGACATTCTACGGATATCATATTATCAAGGTTGAGAAGCTCGGTAGAGATGCTACACCAGCCGAGAAGGCTGAGCTGAAGAAGATGGTCATGGACCGCAAGGTCCCCACTCAGATGGGCCAGTGGTTCCAGGAACTCCAGGCTAAGGCCAAGGTTGTCAACAACCTGATGGCTCCGGTTGTCGCGGCTCCCAAGCCGGCTTATGCTCCGCAACCCGGACCCGCGCCGAAGCCGAAAGTGACTGCTCCCGCTCCTGCTCCCAGGCCGGTAGCCCCTGCCACGAGCGAGAAGCCGCAGGACACTCCTCCTCCGCCTCCTCCGCCTGCCCCTGCTAACTAAGCAAGCAGACATCAGAATAAGAAACATAAAGGGCCGCGAGATAGTATTATCGCGGCCCTTTGCATTTCTAGCAATCGAATCAGGAATAAACTATCAGGTCTTCTTAACTTCCACATTCGCCATATCTTCCAGCACCTTGACTACTGAGCAGAAGTCCTCATCGTTGTTACCCTGTGCTTTGGACATCGCGAAAAGCTCTTTTACAGCGGCGGTTATGGGGAGGGGAACGTTAAGGTCGTAACCTGCGGACATCATCATTGTGAGGTCCTTGTGCATTAACTTGGTTGAGAAATTGGTGGTAAAATCGCGGTCCATAATCGCACCGCCCTTCCACTCGTAATAAGGCGATTGTATAGTCCCGGCCATTATGGCTTCCAGTATGACCTCAGGCTTAAGCCCTGCGCTTACTCCCAGCACCATCGATTCAGACAGCGCGACTATCATGTGCGATACCATCAGGTTGAAGCTCAACTTCAGAGCCGTGCCGCTTCCAACAGGACCAGCGTGAATGATCTTCTTGCTGAAAGTACATAAAACATCGCGGATGCCGTCTATGATCGCTGCGTCGCCTCCCGCCAGAAGAACCAGTTCACCATTTGTCGCGCCTTCCTTGCTTCCTGTCACTGGTGAGTCAACGAATGCTGCACCCTTGGCGGTAACTGCCTTTAGAGTCTCCGCTGTGGTCGCGGGGTCCACTGTAGTGCAGTCCACCAGCACCGCGCCCTGTTTCAGCCCCTCCACAACTCCATCGGGGCCAAGGATCACCTCGTGTATTGCCGGAGGATCTGCGAGCATAGTTATTACAACATCTGCCCCTTGAGCCGCTTCTGCGGGCGTATTCGCAACGGACGCACCTTCAGCCGCAAGCTCCTCAGCCCTGCTCATGGTGCGATTATATAGAGTAACATCAAAACCGGCTCTGATGAGGTTTGTCGCCATCCCTTGTCCCATAATCCCGAGCCCGATAAATCCTATTTTCTTGCTCATAAGACCTTTCCTCCCGGCATATAAAAATGCAAGGCCACCTACATGGCCCTGCTCATAATCCTACCCATATTCATGCACTCTAAGAAGAGGATAATTATATAACTCATCTGCCGCTAAGTTCTTAGGCCAGGGTCAGGAATAGTTTCATTGCCTCTTCAAGAGCTTTCTCACGATCCGGGCCCGAGGCTTGTTGCTCCTGCATGCATTCCTGCATCCGATGCGTGAGTATAATGAACCCAGCCTTGTCCAGGGCCTTGCGGGCGGCAGCCAACTGCATCACCACTTCCGAGCAGTCTTTACCTTCTTCTATCATGCGCTGCAGCCCTCTGATCTGTCCCTCAGCTTTCTTGAGCCGTATAAGCACATCTTGTTTTGTGTCTTTAGCCATAATTGTTTGATACCCCCAAGGGTATTGCCATTATATCATATCTATGAGCATTCCCTTGGTGGGTATCTTTAAATCTGGCTATTCCAGCAGATCATAGTGTGATGGTTTCTGCATCCAGGAACTGAAGGTCATCCTCGTCTGCTCCAAAGACCCCGACTCGGACTCCATTGGATTGCAGAACATTGGTCGCCAGTGAGTTAATATGAAGAAGCGCGAGGAGGCCAATCAAGGGCAACAGCATGGCAACGGCATATACCAAAGCCATACCATTCCGCAAAGCTTTTGCCATCTTGTAGACGCCGTATATGCTCAAGACCGAGAGCGCAATGCGTGCTGCCATAATGGCAAGTGGGATGAATGTAGCCAGCACTTTGGAAGCAGGGCTTGCCTTGCTCCCAACCCCTGTAGCAATAAGAAGAAATATACTGATGATCTGAAAGAAAATCAACCAGATGAGATACTTCTGGTATCTGGCTACATCTCTAACTTCGTCCGGTGTCCATGCTAATTCATTGTCCATAAGTGTTTATCTCCTCATTGATGAATGATTGTGTTGCGATCCTGGAGACAATGTCGCAATGACCGCAACTACTGCATTAGCGCGTTTCTTTTAGTACGTTTGGCTAAGCTATAAGTATTAATTTGAAGCGTTATCTGTCTTAATATCGGCTGTTGAGTGGAATGCATGAATGGTAGACATCAACATTGTAGTAAAATATCGATATATAGTTAATAATAGCGAGATTGTTATGTCCTGACTCGATCAAGAGATCATAATGAGCTAATCATCTACTCAACTGTACTTAGTGCCACTTAGGAGTTGCCAGTTATCGATATCAAGCTATGCTCGGCTTTATCGAAGTACCCAAAGGATTGCCAACGTCAAAATAAATTACATTAAGATGAAATCCTGGTAATTCGTCCAGCGTCTGATATTAGGATCAAGAGGCATAATCTCTATGTAAGGACAAATGAATAGAGAAAAGTGAATATACAACTTAATACCTAGTGCTTTTTGAAGCGAACGATAAGGGCAAACCTCGGGAAACCGGGGGGCGCAAAGCGATAGGGCCTAAACGACCGTGGGGTGCCCAGTATTGAGTCCTTATTGAGGATTGAATCCTGGGCGTGACTCGGAAGCATGGCAGCCTTGCCGCCGAAACGCTGAGTAACGGAGACACCGATAAGGGCAAAGTCCGAGTGATCGGGCGGCGCAAAGCCACGGGGCTCGCGTGTAGTGCCGGAGATAGTAACCCGCAATCGAGTTATCCGCGCCATAAGGCCGTATTATTCTTGATTAGATGGAATACCGCACTAATACCTGCGGTATTCGGCTAAGGTGAATAATACGCGTGAGGCGTTGGGGTCGGTTCCGGGGTCCGGGTGGAGTGAGTTAGCCGGGTTGCCGAATGTCTGGTATGGACGGTTTTATCCCTGCCGGTGTCTGGAGAGGAGGTACTTGGCGGGTTAATTAGAGATTGCCGGGTGGCTACCGCATTAGACGCCACCGCAGGGTGCCGCGGACACATTCTCTGTGCGAGTCTTGGTGTCGGCGTTCCCCTGGGGTGGCGGCGGTAAGCGCCCGGTCTTTCCTTTGTACGCTTGCTGCTTTTGAAGGAATATTCCCGATAAATCCCGTAATACTCTCTGATGGGAACTTTGCACGCCCCCAAGAGGTATTTCCTGTAAGTATGAACACCACTCAACACATCACCGCCGGGATCGATATCGGCTCGCTTTCGACCGATGCCGTTATCCTCAGAGGTGAACAGATCATTGCATATAACGTCGTGCCGACGCTTTCCAGCAGCGAATCGGCAGCATCTCTTGCGTACGACTCTGCCCTGGAGAGTGCGGGTCTAGCACATGCGGATGTATCGAACGTCGTCGCCACAGGTTATGGCCGCACCAGCACCAGCCTCGCTGGAAAAGCCGTAACGGAGATTACCTGCCACGCAGTAGGTGCACGCAGGCTGTTCCCACAGGCAATGACTGTTATCGACATAGGCGGCCAGGACAGTAAAGTGATCCGTCTTTCCGATGATGGCAGAGTAGAAGACTTCGCCATGAACGATAAATGTGCCGCCGGTACCGGCAGATTCTTGGAAGTGATGGCAAGGGCACTGGACACGGACCTGAAATCTCTAGGTCACCTCGCAACTCTCGCCACACAGGATATCCGAATCTCCAGCACATGCACAGTCTTCGCTGAATCCGAGGTAGTGGCGCTGGTAGCAAAGGGTGTGCCTAAGGAAAACATAATCAGAGGCCTGCATCGTTCTATTGCCGAACGCATATACGGAATGGTTGTACGGCTGCGCGCTGGAGCCCCGTTCGTGATGACAGGCGGGGTGGCGAAGAACAGTGGAGTAGTAACCGCCATCGAAGAGCGCCTGGGAACCAAAGTCCTTCTCCCAGAAGAACCCCAAATAGTAGGTGCCCTAGGTGCAGCAATCATTGCGGCAAAGCACGAGCACTAGACAACTGAACATGCTTTTATTGACAGCCACTAGCTCGGGTGTTACACTTGCTGTGCTGGCTGAATTGCCCACAAGAGGAGTATTGTATTGCCTGATAGACCATCGCTCGGAAGCCTGATGCTGGTGCTGCACTCGCACCTCCCCTATGTTCTCTGCCACGGACGGACCCCCCATGGCACTGATTGGCTATCAGAAGCGGCGGCAGAGTGTTATATTCCGCTGCTTGATGCGCTTTATGATCTCGTGGATGAAGGCGTCTCACCCCATATAACCGTCGGAATCACACCCGTACTTACCGAAATGCTTGCTGATCCTGTGTTCAGTTATGAATTCACGATGTATTTGCAGGACAAAACTCTGGCGGCTGATCGGGACGAACAGAGCTTTAGGGCGTCGGGTGATGAGCAGATGGCCGGGCTCGCGACTTTCTGGGGGGCAAAATTCAGAGGCATTCTTCGCAACTTCAGGGTGAGGTATCACAAATCGATTACCGCCGCCTTCAAAAAGTTGCAGGATGAAGGGCACATCGAAATTATCACCAGCGCGGCTACTCACGGATACTTCCCATTATTGTCCCAGGACGTGAGCATACAAGCGCAGGTTAAACAGGGCGTGCAGACATATAAGCGTCACTACGGCACCGACCCCCGCGGATTTTGGCTCCCTGAATGTGCCTATCGGCCCAGATATAGCTGGGCATACCCGGTCGCGCCTGACGGCACGTCCCCCAGTCCATATCTGCGCAAGGGCGTGGAAGAGTTTCTTGGCGAGAACGGCATAAAGTATTTTATGATCGAATCCCACCTACTCACCAGTTCAGGTGTGGGTTATGGGAAAAGCGATTCACATGAGAATAGTGATGGTGGTATAGATACATCCGACTTCGGCGCAAGCGTTTATGCTGACAGGTTCCCGGCGCTCAAGGGGCTCTGGGAGCAGTTCTCCAAAAGTTTTACCCAATCCGGTGGGTATGATAGCAAGCCCAGGAGCATATATCAGGCACACTACATCGCGAGCAGAGGCGAGGTCGCGGAACCGGTGGCGGTCTTTGCAAGGGACCCGAAAACAGGCTACCAGGTGTGGAGTTCTATTACAGGGTATCCAGGGGACCAGAATTACCTCGAGTTCCATAAAAAACACATCCCCGGTGGTCACAAGTATCATAGAGTGTCAGGAGCCGGAGTCGAGTTGGGTGATAAGATGCCCTACGATCCGCAGGTCGCGCAGGAACGGGTGATGGAGCATGCGGCGCACTTTGTGCAAGCCGCAAAAGATATTCTCCGAGAGGAATGCAGTCGAATGGGAGCGAAGCCGGTTATATGTTCTCCTTACGACGCTGAACTTTTTGGACACTGGTGGTTTGAGGGTGTGGACTGGCTCAAGCAGGTGATCAGGCTTGCGGCGGCTGACCCCGAGATCAGCCTTGCCACAGGCACAACAGCCCTTGCCGAACACGCTGCCCCGGAACCGATTGCATTGCCCGAAGGCTCGTGGGGAGAAGGTGGGTTCCACTGGGTGTGGTTGAACAACAATACTGAGTGGACCTGGAAACTCATTTATCAGGCCGAGGAGCGAATGCGAGAGCTTTCGCTGGTAGATGATGACGGAGAACTCTACCAGAGGATCATACGTCAGGCTGCGCGGGAGTTGTTCCTGCTGCAGGCGTCGGACTGGCAGTTCAATATTACCAGCACCACATCCACCGATTATGCCGATCTACGCGTGAACTGGCACTACAACAGCT
Organism: bacterium; assembly: GCA_021373255.1. GTDB lineage: Bacteria > Armatimonadota > UBA5829 > UBA5829 > UBA5829 > UBA5829. Next base: position 7,222 of record JAJFTD010000148.1, on the reverse strand, counting down.
TCAATCGCCTGGCTGACCTTGCCGACGTCGTACATAGCGATCACACCCCATCCGAAGATGAGATCGATACGCTTTACTACTGCGAAGAAAGGGACTCGTTGTTCCCTGATATCGACCCGTCGTGGTTTACTCGCGTCGAACACCCAGCAAAATAAGGGCGAAGCAATAGCACTTCGCCCCCTTTATTAATCTGCATTATTCAGAGCCATCAAAACGTTCGCCGTGATCGCCGTATACCTTCTCAGGAATGGTGCCCACAAACTCGTCGGGGCTGTCATCAAACTCCTGCTTACATCTTTCACTGTCGAAGTAATAAGTCTGTCCCCTGTATTCAGAGACAAATTTTACTTCTTCTTTGTTGATTTCCATAAGGCAGACAGGGTCTGTAACCATCATGATGAATCACCTCCAGGAGTGTTTCCATGATGATCATACCCGTTTCAGGCACCGGCTTATAGAGCTAACAAGGACTAAGCCTTCAGAGACTTTACCTTGTCCTCAAACTCAGCCACTTCAACCGGGGTAGCAAGCACGCCCAATTCGATGTGGTATTCCCGGCTTTCCCCCGGCTCCAGGAACTGCAGCCTGCCGGCTTCGCGATCCACGGAGCGACCTTCAACCCTGCAGTTGGCAGGCTCCATACCGCACACATACTCCTGTGCGCCGTTCTGCTTCCACTGCGTAAACAGGGGTAGCTCATTCTTGTTGTATTTCACATAGAAACCGAACTGGCGGCCATCGGGCAAGTTCTTATTAATTAACGCGGTGTAGACAAAGCCATCAGGATCTGAGGCCATATCGTGATAATAGCAGCGCTCCTTGAACCCCGGAGTTGGCGGCTCCATTAGATAATAATGTTCTTTATCTACTTCAGCATCAGTGTCGCGAGGCGTGGCGCTTCTGGTGGGCGAGACGAACACTGAGCCACCGTCGATAGCCGGCCATCCACCATTGATATGATACAGGAACATATGCGGCGTCTGCCTCGGGCCCTCGTTGGTTACGACATCATCGATCCATATCTTGCTCTCTCCCAGCATAGCAGAGACGCGTCGCTTGAGCACGATGTTCTCACCAAACAACCTGGACTCGCGCATCTTGCCCTGCACCCACATTCGATAATTGTCGCCTTCCCACTCACCATCAGTCCATACGTTTGATGCCGGAGTATTTGATACCCGACCATGCAAGCCGAGCGCCTCACCCTGATCCACACATGGGGCACCAGCGTTAGTTAACCCGCAAGTTGTCACCAACCCGCCGGGGAAGTTGCGCAGCCAGCACAAGCCAGGCTCATCAAAGAATCTGGCATCCGCTTCGCCCGTGGCAGATCGCCAGGAAAATGGCATCCCATTGTGCTCGGCGATCGTTATATCCAACCCCCTGCCGGGCACTGCGACGAAATGGAGACCTGAGCCGGTGCGGAAATCAACCGCCTCAACTCCATCTCCCTTCCCTCCAGCCAACCTGACCGGTCTCACGCCTCCGACTTGTGAAACATCTCCCACTCTAGCAAGCAGTTCAGCCTTTGTGTATCTCTTTCCAAATAAAACAGGCATAGTTACAGCCACCTCCGTCGCTGTTCACTTCTTGAGCAGCCCCCCCGAATCCTACCCAACTTGGCCATAATCGTGTAAAATATAATCTGCATTCACTAATAGCCCGCATGATAGGAGACGGTAATCACTTGATGGAAGAATTTTTGAATAGCTTAAAATACGATGCAAACGGACTGGTGCCTGGTGTGGTCCAGGACTACGAGAATGGCGATGTTCTGATGGTGGGTTACATGAACCGCGAAGCAGTAAAAGCCACTCTCACCACTGGCCGTACCACTTTCTGGAGCAGGTCCAGGCAGAAGTTTTGGATTAAAGGTGAAACCTCAGGAAACATCCAGGCCGTAAAGGCTATCTACATAGATTGCGACAAGGACTGCATTCTGGTTAAAGTAGACCAAAAAGGCGCAGCGTGCCACGAAGGCTACAGATCCTGCTTCTTCAGGCAGCTAGATTCGGAAGGCAACGAAACCGTTATTGCAGAGCGGCTTATGGAGAAGTACTAGCTTTAATCGCGAAAGCGCGAAAGGGACGAAGAGATAACGCAAGTTGTTTCGGGAAACCCATTTCCCGAAACCGCCGGACGCACCATGTTGTGTTCTTTGAATCGCTGAAGGAATGAAACGCAGAAGGAACTAACGCCGTAAGTTTGTACATTCTCATTCAGCGTCTCAGCGATTCAGCCAATATATGCCTTAAATAAGTAAAAGGCCTTCGAATAAATTCGAAGGCCTTGTTTGGTGCGCTCGAAGGGAATCGAACCCCCGACCTAATGGTCCGCAACCATTCGCTCTATCCCCTGAGCTACGAGCGCATATATATTCATATCGACCCTCAAAGTATATCACCGCGAAGGTTTGCTTGTCAACCATTCGTGCACACCATTCATGCATGCTTCCTTGTTACCTCTTGGAGGTTGCTGTATAATATACGAGACATGCGGGAACTAATTGTCGGATCCAGAGGAAGTGGGCTTGCTCTTCGCCAGACTCGGTGGGTTATAAGCCGGTTAATGGCTTTGAACCCAGGGGTAACGTGCGACGTGCGGGTTATCAAGACCACGGGTGATAAGATTCTCGACGCCCCTCTTGCTGCTATTGGGGACAAGGGGCTGTTCGTGAAGGAGATCGAGCTAGCCTTGCTGCGGGGTGAGATCGACTTCGCAGTGCACAGTGCGAAGGACCTTCCTTCAGAGATGGATGATCGGCTGACGATAGCCGCTTATCCTGAACGAGAGGACCCCTCGGATGCTCTTGTGTCCAAGAATGGCGGGCTTTTTGATCTGCCCCCGGGATCGGTTGTCGGCACGAGTAGCGTGAGGCGTAGATCTCAGTTACTCCATGCGCGGCCTGATCTGATGGTGAAGGATTTGCGCGGGAACCTGGACACACGGCTTCGCAAGCTCGATGACTCTGAGTATGATGCGATAATACTGGCGTGTGCGGGGCTTCGACGGATGGGGCTGGAGTCGCGTATTACCGAGGCTTTGCCTGCGGATGTATCTCTCCCGGCGGCGGGGCAGGGTGCTCTTGCAATACAATGTTGCGCTGACTCAAACGTTTTGAGTGTTTTACGAACGCTGGATCACGGACCAACCAGGCGATGTGTCACCGCTGAGCGTGCAGTGCTTGCGGCTCTGGGTGCGGGGTGTCAGACTCCGGTGGCAGTTCTGGCGTGTGAAATGGGTTCGGAGATGCGCATTGATGCGTTGGTGGCAAGTTTGGATGGTACCAGCATCGTGCGTAAGAGTCTTTCGTGGAGATCAGACAGTGGGGCGGAACTCGGTGTGGCACTTGCCGGGCTGTTGCTGGATTCACCTGCAGCCAAAGTGTTGGAAGAGGTACGGCGTACTGGCGCGCCGACAGATATGGGAGCGGCCGGATAGTTGATTATTGATGTAGATGTACTAGTTATTGGAACGGGAATTGCTGGCTTGAGTTTTGCGCTTCGGGCTGCTGAGTCCGGGCGAGTGGCAGTTGTAACCAAGAAAAGCGACACTGAGTCTAACACGAACTATGCCCAGGGTGGCATCGCAGTTGTGATGGACCCTAACGATACTTTTGAGTCCCACATCAGGGACACGCACGTGGCTGGAGCGTTTTTGTGCCACGAGGATGCCGTGGACATTCTAGTAAAGGAAGGTCCAGACCGGGTTCGTGAGCTGATCGACTTCGGCGTGCGGTTCACCCACAGTCCCGAGTCTCCCGAGCCCTGCCGACTGGACCTTGGCCGCGAAGGTGGGCATTCTCGCAGGCGGATCGTGCATGCGGCGGACCTTACAGGCCGTGAGATCGAGCGTGCGCTTGTGGCCAGGATCAAGGCCGACTACCGCATACGTGTATCAGAACACGATCATGGCATAGACTTGATCACCGAGCGGGTGGGGGATAAGATAGTCTGCCGTGGCGCTCACGTGCTGGACTCCGAAACCGGCGACGTTATGAGCTTCCGAGCGAAGGTGACTATGCTCGCCACTGGCGGCTCGAGCCGGGTCTACCTGCATACTACTAATCCCGAGATCGCTACCGGTGATGGTGTTGCTATGGCCTACAGGGCTGGCGCAAAGATAGCTAATATGGAGTTTATCCAGTTCCACCCCACCACCCTGTATCACGCTGGCGCTAGATCGTTCCTGATATCCGAAGCCGTGCGAGGTGAGGGAGGTATTCTTCGCTTGAAGAGCGGCGAGACGTTTATGGAGAACTATCACGACATGGGCTGCCTGGCTCCCCGTGATGTAGTCGCCCGCGCTATCGACGCCGAACTAAAGAAGAGTGGCGACGAGTGCGTATACCTGGATGTCACTCATCTCGACCCGGATAAGGTCCGCGAACATTTCCCGCACATCTATCAAACCTGCCTTTCAGTGGGTATAGACATCACAAAGGAATGGATTCCAATTGTGCCCGCCGCGCATTACACATGTGGGGGCGTGCTCACGGACATCAACGGCCGCACTTCCATCGAAAACCTTTACGCATGTGGAGAAGTGGGATGCACTGGTGTCCATGGTGCCAACCGCCTCGCCAGCAATTCGCTATTGGAGGCTGTTGTATTCACGCGCAGAGCGGCCACCGATGTTGATCGGCGCATCAATTCCATAGAACTTGTAGATGTTGACGAATATCCTGCGGGTGAGCACACTCGGAGCGCGTCTGAAGATGAGATTGCTGAGTTGACGACACAAATCCAGACGGTGATGTGGAAATACGTCGGCATTGTCCGCACCAATGAGAGGCTTGCAAGGGCGCATGATATGGTCAGTGAGATTCGCACACGCGCAGAGGAGCTTTATTCTTATGGGAAGCTCTCTCCACAGCTTCTGGAGCTGCGTAATATAGCGCAGGTGGCCGAACTGATCATACTTTCTGCTCAGTGGCGTAAGGAGAGCAGGGGCCTGCAGTATAATCTCGACTATCCGAACATCGACGATGCACATTTCAAGCGAGATACTCTGCTGGTCAAAAACGGCCAGGACTTGCCGGAGATGGCTGCCCAATATGCAAAATGAGGTTCTGCGTACCGGTAAGGTCTTCCTGATTGGTGCTGGACCGGGCGACCCGGGCCTTATCACTGTGCGTGGATTGGAATTGCTCAGCCGTGCTGATGTTGTGGTTAATGACCGCCTTGCGAGTGCCCGCTTGCTCAACCACGCACGCCCCGATGCCGAGATCATCTACTGTGGTAAAGCCTCCCGCGACCACTCCCTTACGCAGGACGAAATCATAGCTCTGCTTATCGACCTGGCCTCGCAGGGCAAAACAGTTGCTCGCCTGAAAGGTGGCGACCCATTCGTTTTTGGGCGAGGAGGCGAGGAAGCTCTCGCGCTTGCCGAAGCAGGGATCGAATTTGAAGTGGTGCCGGGTGTGAGTTCGTCAGTGGCGGTGCCTGCGTATGCGGGAATCCCTGTGACACACAGGTTCGAAGCCGCATCCTTTGCCGTGATCACCGGTCACGAATCCCCAGACAAGCCTGATAGCGATATCCGCTGGGATAAACTCGCGACTGCCGTAGATACACTTGTTTTTCTGATGGGCGTAGAGAACCTCCCACACATCGTCGATAGGCTAGTTTCCAATGGCCGCAAGCCAGTCACCCCGGTAGCAGTGATACGTTGGGGCACTCACCCACGCCAGCAGACGATGGTCGGCACGCTGGGTGATATTGTTCAAAAATGCCGCGAGGCGGGGTTCAAACCCCCTGCGGTTACGGTAGTCGGTGACGTGGTTCGGCTGCGCGATAACATTTCATGGTTTGAAAACAGACCCTTCTTTGGTAAACGTATTATCGTGACCAGAGCAGAACACCAGGCAAGTGCGCTCACGGCCAAACTGGAAGATCTTGGGGCTGAGGTCGAAGAAATACCGGTGATTAAGTTCGTCCCGCCTCCTGATTATGGCCCACTCGACGAAGCAATAGAGCGGCTTGATGCGTTTGATTGGATACTCTTCACCAGTGCGAACGGCGTTGACTGGTTCGTGAAACGGCTTATAGAAACGGGCAGAGATATACGCGCCATTGGAAAAGCTAAATTGGGAGCCATCGGCCCGCGCACATCGGCTGCGCTTGAAGATCTCAAGCTCAAGGTAGATTATGTGCCTTCGGAGTATGTTGCTGAAGCAGTGGTCTCTGAGTTCCCTGAGGATGTGCAAGGCAAGTCTGTGCTGATTCCACGGGCGCTGGAGGCTCGCGACGAACTTCCCGATGGCTTGCGGAGCCGTGGTGCGGATGTGAGCGTTGTGGGAGTCTATGAGACTGTCACCGAGACCGATTATGCCGATCAACTGCGCAACATTCTCACCAGCGGCGAGGTGGATATCATCACATTCACCAGTGCGTCCACTGTGAAGAATTTTATGGCGCTCGCTGGTGATGCTGGAGTGCCTGACGGTGTTGTGATTGCATGCATTGGGCCGATCACTGCCGATGCCGTACGCAAGCACGGATTTGAGCCTTCTATTATCGCCGAGGAGTATACGATTGATGGCCTGGTGGATTCAATGCTGGCAAATAACAAAGGATGCTAACCAATGATCAGCATAACCAGGCTTTACTGCGACAAATCTACCTCCGGTGACTCACTGCGCTATCATAAAAGGGGTTCCGAACGCAAACCAGTAGTAGTATGGAACTGTACCCGCCGCTGCAACCTCAAATGTGTTCACTGTTACTCCGAGTCCTGCAACGTCCACTACTCCAATGAGCTTACCACGTCCGATGCCCGAACTATGATTGAGGATCTTGCGGCCTTCGGTGCGCCAGTTTTGTTGTTTTCCGGCGGTGAGCCAATCATTCGCGAAGATATTTTCGAACTTGGTGCTTATGCGCGTGAACTCGGCATCAGGCCCGTTATCTCCACCAACGGCACGCTGATCACAGATCAAGTAGCTGCTCGTATCAAGGCAACCGGATTCGGCTACGTGGGTATAAGCCTGGATGGAGTGGGGGAGACCAACGACCGCTTCCGTGGCGTGAACGGCGCATTCGATGCGGCGATGAGGGGATTTGAGAACTGTACAAGTATTGGCCAAAAAGTTGGACTACGTCTTACTCTCACCAAGAGCAATGTTCAGGATTTACCGGAAATCTTTGACTTAATTGAACAAGCTAATATTCCGCGGGCATGCTTCTACCACCTAGTCTACACCGGCCGCGGGCAGGGGATT
>JAJFTD010000138.1 GCA_021373255.1 bacterium | reverse complement strand
TGGGCGTCCATCATTGATGTTAGTCGTTTACAGTCTTCCCATTATGCATACTTGCACAACGTATTTCACAAAACCACCGGCTCACGTATCAGTTCGGATTTAGCTGTTATGACTGTGCTCATGACCAATGACGTGATAATGTGGGTGGGTGTGGGAGATGTCACCATGTCGATGGGTGTGGGCGTGGATAAGGTTCACTGAAAGCAGCAAATCTGTATCGGCGAGGATAGGTTCGACTGGTCCATCAGCAACCAGGGTGTGGTCTTCTCCCAGGACCAACGCCCGGTCGGCCAGATGTGGCAGGAGTTCGAGGTCGTGTGTGGCGGTGATAAGAGTCATTCCAGCCCTGTGAAGCTGATCGAGTATGTCCAGAAGAATTGATTGGCTGCGAGGGTCAAGACCAGCTGTTGGCTCGTCCAGAAGAAGAACGGATGGGCTCACCACGAGTATGGACGCCAGGGCTACCATCTTCTTTTGACCGGCGCTGAGTTTTTGCGGGGTGCGGTCGCGCAGGTGAGCTATGCCCAACAGGTCCAACGTGTCGGTAATACGTCCCATTATCTCGTCACGAGACCATCCACTGATCTGTAATGGCGCGAAGGCGAGTTCTTCCTCTACTGTGGGACAAAAAAGCTGGGCATCGGAGTTTTGAAACAGGAAACCGACTTCCTTGCGGAACCTCGGGCCGAAGGGAACCGTCTCAACTGACTCTTCAGTCAACTTCTGACCCATCACATTAATGGAGCCTGTGGAGGGGAAGTAGAGCCCATCAAGCAAGTGGAGAAGCGTGGACTTACCGCTGCCGTTAGCGCCGAGCATCGCGATCCGCTCGCCGAAATTAACATTAAAGCTGACATCCAGCAGGCACGGTCCCTCGCCGGGATACGCGAACGTGATGTTATCAACGTTGAACAAAAATTGCATAACTTAAAACCTCAAAAGCAACGCAACAAGTGCGGCTGCAAGAAACAGGAATACCCAATCGCGAATGTGCGAGCGCGGCGAGTCCAGGAGCTTGACTTCGCCAGTGTAGCCCCGCGAGAGCATAGCCAGGTAGACTTGCCCGCTGAGCCTGTAAGTTCGGCGGAATAATGCGCCAATTCCTGCCGCCACCCATGACTGCTCCTGCCGTGTGCTGCGGGACGTTATGGACCGGCTGATCTTCGCCAGATGGATCTGTTCAGCAGACCGAATAAGCACATCCAAATACCGCTGCATCATATTCAAAACAGCCACAAAAAGCTGCGGAACGCCCAGTGCACGCAGGCCATGGAACAGGTATGACCACCGCGTTGTGCTGGTGAGCAAAACAACTAGTGACACGCAAACAGCCGTTCTCAACACAAATCGGCTTGCGATGAAGAGGCCGGAGTCGGTTACAGCTAGCATACATGGCAGTTGCCAGGGTCCAAGATGCATCCCGTCTGTGCGCCAGATGGTCCAGACGGGGTGACCTTGGGTTACTATATTCAATGTGGCGGGCAACACAATGACTAATGAGAAAAAAGGCACCACCAACAGCACCCCTAGAAAACGCCGGGCGGATACTCGTGACGCAGCCGCCAGCGTAATGCACATTAAGTAGCAAATAGCCAGAGGTACAAGCGAGTGCATAAAGGTGGAAGCAACAAGTATTCCAATAAGACCGAGGGTCTTGAACCGGGTGTCGATGGACTGCAGCAGGCCACGGCGCGCGGCTGTGGCATCGTCCGTGAGCATACCCGATACGAGCGTGATCATCTCGCGGACAGCCGAACGGGCTGCGCTCCTCCTGGGTGGACGTGCGCTTTTCTGTGGTAGACCATCAGGCAGCGTACGCCACTGATCAGGCGTGCTTTGAGGCAGCATCCACTCCGGAAGCTGGTCCATCGTTGTCCTTTCTTACGAGAAAACGTTTGAGGGCTATTACCAAAGCTCCGATTATCAACACCCCTACCAGACCGGACATGATATAGGATACGCTGAGAGCCGATAATCCGGCTGATTCCTGTCCACGGGCGGCATAATCGGGAAGCGGGGCGTTCCATAAAGATCCAAGTTTGCTCATCTGTTGAGGTACGTAACCGGTTATGTGCCTGATCTCGTCCGTACTCCATTCACCCCACGCAGACCCTGCTCCGAACTTCGCAGGCAGGTATAGCCCCAGTGGGGAAATCAGCACGATGGCACCCAGCGCCATCGCAAGTCTCACAGCTACAGGTCGCGCACCCCGGCGCGTCTGGTCAGGTTTCGCGGCAGGTGTTGGGATCAACGAAGGGTCAACAGCCTGCAGATAGGCTATCACGAGGCCGGTCACAACAGCTTCCACCACTCCAAACAGCAGCAAATGCTCGGCCGCCATCGCAGGAATCGCCACCTTGAGCCCGAACGGGCTGTAAAGCGCATGGCCTGCGGAATCGCGAGCAATCATCGGCTGTATTCCAAACATAATAGCAGTGCTGAGTGCGGCGGCATTAAGCCCCACATAGCCGCCAATTGCCCCTGCTATCCGGTGAATGGGTGATTTAGCAGGCGCTCGACGCGCTATCAACCTGTAAACGCCCCACCCTACAAATGGCATTATGACAGCCATATTGAGGCAGTTAGCGCCAACAGCGGTTACTCCACCGTCACCAAAGACCAGCGCCTGCACTATCAGCGCCAGCGAAACCGCAACCACCGCAGCCCACGGGCCAAGCAGGATTGCAATAAGCACCGAACCTACCGCGTGCCCAGTCGTGCCACCAATGGCGGGTACATTGAACATCATAATGACAAAACTGAACGCCGCCCCAAGCGCGAGAAGTGGAACCTGCCGGTTTCGCAGTGACTTTTTCAACTTTCTGCATGCAGTCATCCACAGTGGGACCATTACCGCATATGCTGGAACGTAGGTCTGGGGTCCAAGATAGCCATCAGGTATGTGCATTGCTAATTTCCTTTTTAATCGTTGTGCGCTACGTGCCTGAATGGTGCACAGTAGACGAGATGGATAGTATAAAGACAGTCCCCGCCTGAATTGGGGAACAGTGAACCCGCAAGCACGCCGAACCTGTCATTGAACTGATAGTTGAACCCGGCTGACGAATAGTTATCGCTCCCGCTGGTGTAATCCGCCATCAGCATAATGCGTTCATTAATAGGACTGTCGATGCCGGTAAACCACTCATTGGAACCAACGATATGCATGCCGCCGAGATGTAATCGAAAGCTGTGGAAATCTTTCATGCCGACAAGGTACTGAGTGGATTTTATATTAGGAGTAAGGTTGAATGTGCCCGCAGCCAGCGTAATATCGCGGCGAGTATCTACGCTGAAAAGATATTTGGCGTTAAATAGTGCCAACTGATCGGCATCCTTGCTCACGTCGAAATCTATTCCTGTCTCAAAGCGCGAAGTAAGGCCTAATTCTGTGTTAATGAGATGTGTATCCGGCGTGAAACCAGATACTATGCCATCATTCTGATACTCCACTGACAGATAATTTGTATCTACCGTCTCGGCTGTCGGTATGATCAGCAAGCCTGAATAACAAGCCATAGCCGGACATGTGATCGACGCCAATAGCATTACCAGAAAAACCACCCTCGATGCCATAAACCTACCCTTGCCCTCCCGATGCTGCTAATTACCCTGCAGCGATGCTCATCGTGTTACGTCTACGGTAATCGTAACACGGCACTACCAAGCTGTCAATATATAAAGTGGATTTAAATTTGGTAATGGACGTCTGGTGTGATGAGGAGGTATATGTTAGTCTTCGCTGTCGCTGTTATTGTCGCGCGTCCTACTTCTAAGCGGGATACTGTAACTGAGGACAAGTGTATAGAGATCATCACTATCTGAATTAGCAAACAGCACACCAGCCTGCAAGTCTAGCCTGTCGTTGAACCAGTAATCGAACCCGGCAGATGAGTAGTTATTGCTCCCACTGGTATAATCAGCCATCAGTATAAGGCGCTCGTTGATCGGGCTATCGATACCGGTAAACCATTCATCAGCGCCATCGATGCGCATACCACCAAAATGCAGGCGAAAACTGTGGAAATCCTTTGTAGCAACGAGATAGTTGCTCAAGCCTATTGTAGGAAAAGAGCTGAACGTGCCGATGGCCATGGCAACTGAATGATGGTTGTCTACGCTAAAAACATATTTGCCGTTCCATTGCAATTGCCCGTTTTCGCCATTTCTGAATTCATAGTCAACCCCTGCCTCAACACGTGGAACAATGCCTACCTCAGTATTGATCAGATAAACTTGTGCCGTGTGACCTTGGACCGACCCATCGTCCTCTAACTCCACCGACATGCTCCCGGGTTCAACTGTCTCAGCAGTCGGAATGTTCAGCAGACCAGTGTAGGCAGCCATAGCAGAGCCAGCAAGCGACGCCAACAATATTATCAGCAAAACGATCCTCAACGCCATAAATCAACCCTTGTCCACTGATGTTGCTAATTACCCCCTTAAGCCAGGTTGTAAGAAATCACAGAACCAGCTATTCTGTAATATCTTTCCAGGGTATCGCAAAGGGAACCAGACATGAGATTGTTTCGCTGTTGGAATATTGCTTGTTTATATGTTCTATTGACATTGTGCTCTATAGCATTATCAAGTGCTGATTCTCAGCAGAAGTTCGTCAGGTTGGATGAACTCGATTTGTCCAAGGTATCCCAGGAATGGGGAAGCCCCAAAGCAGGGCGTTCGGTTGAGAACAAACAGATAAGAATCGGTGGGAAACAATTTGACTATGGTCTTGGAACGCATGCTGAAAGCGGACTGATAATCAACCTCAAAGGAAGCGCAGTGCGATTTGAGGCATTTGTTGGAGTCGATGATGAGTTGGCGCCTGAAGGTTCTGTTACTTTTGAAATATGGGTCGATGATAAATTGGCTGCCTCGACCGGTGTGATGAAGAGCGGCGATAAGCCATTACCAATCTCTGTTGATCTCACTGGTGCGTCAACAATACTCCTCATGGTCACTGGCGGAGAAAATGGCATCAATGGTGATCATGCGGATTGGGCAGATGCTAAAATCTTTCTTGCAGCAAATGCGATTAATCGTCCGGAATCGATATCCTTCATTCCCGAACCCGCGCCGGTAGTTGCACAGACTGATCCAAACAAATTATCTATAAATGGCCCCCACATAATCGGCACAACCCCTGGCCGGCGGTTTCTGTTCTTGATTCCAGCTACAGGGGAAGGTAAGTTGAAGTTCTCAGCACAAGGACTTCCTGAAAACCTGAAGCTCGATATGGATACCGGCACTATCTCAGGAACGATTAAAAACGCCGGGGAATATAAAGTAAAACTGACTGTTGAAGACCAATCCGGTCATCGAACCTCACGCGCGCTGAATATTATTGCAGGAAATCAAAAACTGGCGCTTACTCCACCTATGGGATGGAACTCTTGGAATGTCTGGGGGTTGGCTGTGGATGATGCGAAAGTACGTCAGGCTGCCGATTGGATAGTAAAAAGTGGGCTTGCAGCACATGGTTACCAGTACATAAACATCGATGATGGCTGGCAAAAGGGTCGAGATGAGAATGGTAAGATCATCCCAAATGAGAAGTTCCCTGATATGAAGGCACTGGCTGATTATGTTCACAGCAAAGGACTGAAAATAGGAATATACTCCTCTCCGGGCAGCAAAACCTGTGGGGGATTTGAGGGCAGTTATCAACACGAAGAGCAGGACGCTCAGACTTATGCGGAATGGGGAATGGATTATCTTAAATACGATCTCTGTAGTTATTCGGATATTATGAAAGATAAGCAAAACCGTACAGAGATGCAGAAGCCTTACATTGTCATGCGAGATGCTCTCGACAAAGTAAATCAAGATATAATCTATAACTTGTGCCAATACGGGTGGTATAACGTATGGGAATGGGGCGAAGAAATAGGTGGCAATTGCTGGCGCACAACTAGCGACATAATCGACACATGGGGAAGTATGTCTTCAATAGGATTCAATCAGTATGGCCGTGAGAAATATGCAGGTCCAGGGCATTGGAATGATCTCGACATGCTGGTTGTCGGCAAAGTCGGCTGGGGATTGAATATCCACCAGACACAATTGAGTCCGAATGAACAGCTTACACATGTCACACTCTGGAGCCTATTATCAGCTCCAATGCTTCTGGGGTGTGATATGTCTCAGCTTGACCAATTTACCCTCAACATTCTAACTAATGATGAAGTGCTTGCAATCAATCAAGACCCCATGGGTGTACCTACAAGGTGCTATGTAAAGCAAGATCACAAGGAAGTGTGGGCTAGGCCATTATCCACCGGCACCTTTGCTGTGGGACTGTTTAACAGAGGATTGAAACAAGCTACTGTCGAAGTAAAATGGTCCGATCTCGGCATCAACGGACCTCAGAAGGTTAGGGACATGTGGCAGCGTAAAGACATTGGTGTATTTAGCAGCGGCTACTCAACCGTCGTTCCTGCGCATGGAGTTGCGCTGTTTGAGATTGGCACTCCGGCTAAGATAAACTAGACCACATTGTCGGGCGGTACTCTTGTAGCTAGAAGTGCCGCCCGGCGGTTTCGGGAAGAGGGCTTCCCGAAACAACTGGGCTTATTCTTTATTCATCCATTTTCGCGTTTTCGCCCTTTCGCGCTGTCGCGATTAAAAGGCGGTATTTCTGCTAAACCAGGTTCTCCTCATTCAGGCCCTGGAGGTAATCCGGGATGAAGCGGCCGTTTTTGCGGATCAGTTCGTCATCGAAGTAGATCTCGCCGCCGCCGTATTCTTCGGTTTGGATTAGGACCATATCCCAGTGTATTTTTGACTTGTTGCCATTGTCGGCTTCTTCATATGCGCGGCCGGGGGTCAGGTGGATGGAACCGTTGATCTTCTCATCGAAAAGGATGTCACGCATGGCTGTTTTTATGTATGGATTGAACCCTAGTGAGAACTCCCCAATATAGCGAGAGCCCTCATCGGTGTCGAGAATATCATTCAAAGCCTTGGTATCTGAACCTGTGGCCTCGACCACTTTGCCGTCCTTGAAGACCAGCCTGATATCATCAAACGGTTTACCGTGGTAGATAGTGCCGGCGTTGAAGTGGATGACACCATTTATGCTGTCGCGCACCGGGGCGGTGAAGACTTCTCCGTCGGGAATGTTGCGGTCGCCATCGCACTGCACCGCGGAAATGTCTTTTATAGAAAACTCGAGGTTTGTGTCGAGCGGGCCGACCAGGCGGACCCTATCAGTCCGATTCATGCGCTCTTTGAGCGGCTTCTCAGCTTCAGCCATTTTTGCATAGTCGAGGGTGCAGACATCGAAGTAGAAATCTTCAAACTGCTCGGTGCTCATCCCTGCCAACTGCGCCATTGACGGCGTGGGCCAGCGTAATACAACCCACTTTGTATGGTCTACTCGGTAATCTAGAACGGGTCTCTGCCAATACTCCTGGAATATCTTCATCCGGTCCTCAGGAATATCTGACATTTCGGTGATGTTATAGCCACCGCGAAGGGCTATATAGCACTGCATCTCCTTCATGAACTCCAGATCGCGCTTGCCGAGGACACGCATCTGCTCCTCAGTTGCATTCATAACGATTGAGCGACGCACCCTGGCCTGGTAGACATCCACAAACGGCAGTCCACCAGCCTCCACTATGCGGTTCACAAGGATGGTAACCATCTCCGCAGGAACGTCATAGGCGTCAACAAGCACCCTCTCGCCTGGTTGAACTTTAGTAGAATAGCCGACCAACAGGTCAGCAAGTTTGCGCATTCGTGGATCGTACACTTTAAGGCCTCCTGTCTCATCATTGACTCATTATGATACCACCAAAAGCTCGTTATCGAACAGTGATTATACTATTGTCGAGGGAGATGGGCTCGGAAATGCTCTAACTTGACCCGCAGGGGAAGGCGTAACCTTATACCACATCGGGTAAGTTTTGTATTGGGAGGGCTATGATATGAGCGTAAAATCCGTTCCCATCGCAGCATTTTTATTAGATATGCATTATGATGACTGGATGCACATGCGGCCCTATGAATGGAGCTACCACATGTGGTATCCAGGCTGGTTGGCAATTTTGCTGAGCTCAGTGTTCTTTGCAGCCCTGGCCGCCGTGGTAGTGGCACTGTGGCCAAGGCGAATGGAAATGATCGCAACACTGGCTATAGAAAGGCCTGGGTGGTCGGTCATATATGGGTTAGTCGCGGCACTGGCAGTAGTGCCCATTGCCGTGTTTCTGGCGCTTACTATCATTGGGGTATTGCTGATACCGTTGGAAATTTTGTTCTTCATTATCTTGTGGGTAGCAGGTAGGATAGGTATTGGATTGGCTATAGGACGAGCTGTGCTTGGTGGAGCAAACCGGCCAGTGAATATGCCGCTGGCAGCGGCTCTTGGAACTCTTTTGCTTGGATTGATCCGGCTGGTGCCATTCGTGGGGCCAATTCTTGCCGGCGTTCTGGAACTGATAGGTTTGGGGTCAGTCCTAATCACGTGGTTCGGTACCCGTCCGGATTGGATGGCTGAGAACATACGCCGTTTTCCTGACACATACCGCCGAAATCCGCCGCCGCAGCCACCACCTCCAAAGAGCGGGCAAGAATATCTTGGAACAAACATCTAACTGCTGACGGTTTGCGCGGCGAGAGAGCGGGTATACCTGTCACGCACCCGCAATGGCGAGGGAGCAAACCCTTTGGGAGGGTTGGTTGGTCCCGATTAACATACGCGTGCATCACAGCATCGCAGGGGAAACCAATTAGCCTGCATTATTCACCGTAGCCGAATACCGCAGGTCTTACCGACAGCGGTTTCGCAGAAACTGCGAAAGGTGTTAGTGCGGTATTCAATCTGATTATGAATGATGCAGGCAGGGGAATGGGGCTGCTTTGGCGGCCCCGTTTCGCTGTACATAATTAGAGCAGGCGGCATGGTCAGGATGCCACCTGCTTGGGGCAATAGAGGACGGCTATCTTGCCAGGTCGGCACCGTCCCGTAGGCAAACAGTTTATACCCGCCAGCTTGATAGACCAAACGCCTGCTTCGTACTATTTAACCCGCATTATTCGTGATGAGATTGAATACCGCACTATTGCCTTTCGCAGTTTCTGCGAAACTACTGTCGGTAAGGCCTGCAGTATACAATTAAGGTGAATAATGCGGGTTAGATCAGTCTTCGACACCGGGTTTTTCCGCTACCGCTTCGTCCACATAATCTTCAGCATTGTTCTCATACTCCTCCGCACACGCCGCACTGCAGAAGTAGTAGATCTCGCCTTCGATTTCGAGTTTGTAGGGTGTAGTCGCTGGTACATACTGGCCGCATACAGGATCTTTTGGCATCTCACTCACCTCAAGCAAATGGATATCGGCATAAATTAATGAGTTTACGAGATGATAATACCAGCGAGACGATGGACGTAAACTTTGCCCGTATTATTCGTGATGAGATTGAATACCACCCTAGTGCTGGTGATATTCGGTTGAGGTGAATAATGTGGGTTAGAAGCTGACGCCGAGGTTGGCTTCTGCTTTGTATTCGGTCTTATCAGGCTGTATCGCTTGATTCTCAAGATACTGGGTGTAGTATCCGGTAAGCGACAGTTTGAAGTCTGAGCCGACCGCGTGGTCATAGCCAAGGGAGTATGTCCTGATAGCGAGTTCAGAGCCGTTCAAGAGCCGAGCCAGTTTGAAGCCAGTAGAGAGCTTTCCATGGCCGAAAGCCGGCAGTTGCAGGCCGATCTGCCGCTCATCAGACAATCTGCTGAGTTGGTATTCATCTTTCGAGGTATAGTTGGTAAGAACACCAACCGTGCCCACATTCACGTTGACACCCAAAGCAGTGCTCTTATAGGTCTGTATCGCACCTGTAGAATCCTCCGGGTTCTCCTGATAGTCACCCGTAAAACTGACCCAACCCAACGGCGATAGTGCGAGATTGAGCTTCATAGTGTCGGGAATGATATCCTGCTGAAGCTGGCGGTCTCTGAAGTTGCCGTTAAAGCTCAGAAACTTGCAAGGCTTAGTTGAAGCTGCATAGTCCCAAATGGTGAGCACCTGCGCACCGGTCTCAGTGTATTTATAACCAGCAGCAAGTTTTGTGTGTGTGAACGGCAACAACTCCAGCGCCGCGCCTCTTGTGACGTCATCGTTATCGTTCAATCCCTTTTGGGAAAACTGCGCCGTGAGCTTAGTGTACTTGGTGGGCGCACTGGACAAGCTGAGGTCACGTTGGAACTGTTCGTCCTGGTTCTGGGTCTTGTCCAGCAGTGAGCCTTTGAGTTCAAGGTTTTTAACCGGTGCTAGGCTGACGCTGACGTTGGTGTTGGCAGTCTGCCCAGCGTTTTCTGCGTCGGTCCCCACGTATGACGCCTGCAAGGCCACCTGCGAAATCGGAGCCACTTTTACATTTACACTTGTATTCGTAGACTGCCCGGATTGTTCGGAATCCGTGGTAGTAATTCCCGCCTGAACAGCCAACTGCTGGTTCGGGCTAACTTTTACGCTTACGTTAGTAGAATTGACTTGGCCCGCGCTGTCTGAATTAGCAGATTGATACCCCGCTTGCAGAGCCATCTGCTGATTTGGCGCAAGAGTGACTCCGGCTGCGATTTTCTGTTCAGCCCCATTGATATCTGACTGCTTCTGCACGGCGGACGCCTGCACGTTCACACCCTGCACCGGCGCGCTGCTGATCGAGAGCTGACGGGTCTGTATCTGGTCCTGGGTATCACCCTGGTTGACCTTGGCGGTATCGAAAGCCGCGACAGCTTTTGTATTGCCACCGAACGACTGGTCCAACTTCACCGAACTCGACTCCACAGTCTTGCCGGAGTCAGCAACGGCTGTGCCGGACTCGTTCACCGAGTGAGCAACGGAGAGCCTGGTTGAGTCGCCCGGCTTATATGTCATCGACTGCTCGTTCACCTTGGCATAATTACCATTGACGGTGTCTGCGTTATCCTGGAACTTGAATGATGCCTGGAAACTGTTCGCAGAACCATATACCGCGCCCAGGTCCATAGCATTTTTGCCGACACCGGTGCTATATTCTTTTGAACCGGTGAACTGGTTGCCCGCGTGCAGGTACGAGCCGGTGAGCTTGAGTTGGCCGATGTTGGTAGAGTTGCCGAGTTTTACCGCAGAACGGTCCCATGCTGTTCCCTGATCAGCTCCGCTGGTATCGTTCATGCGCTGGCTCATAAGAAACATTGTATCGAGCTTACCGCCGGACCACGATTTATTGCCGCCGAGCCCGACCACAGTTTTCGCGGCTTCGGGATTATTGGGGTCGTCCTGCTTATAGAGGCCAGTAACATTAAGGCTGCTATTTTGACCTTGAAGCAGACTAATACTAACAGGCACGCTAACACTTTTAGATGTGGGTTGGGACTTGCCCTGGGTTATCTTATACGACACGCGGACAATAGCGTCGTTAAGCAAGATGGCGTTGAATGACATCAAGCCATTAGCGGAGTCGATTGTATAGTCATTACCACGGCGAAGTGTGCGACCGCTCAAGACTACTTCGACAGTATCGTCGTCGATGTTTGTCCACGAGAGCGTGTATGGGCCTTTGTTGTTGTGGCCAACGATGACATCGGTCACAACACCCAATGCGTCCGCGCTCTGAGACAGGGTTTGTGCCCTGCTAGAAGGCGTGAACAAGGGCAGCGCCAGCAGACCAGCAGTCATTATAATGGCCGCGAATATGCGGGGTCGCATCCCGTGTAGCATCCTCCTCCAAACCTCCAGACAAACCCTGTTCATTTAAGTAGACGATGTAATACCTTACATGTTCCCATTCCATCTTTGAGTTTATGGTATCACTGTTGAATCTTAGCGGCAAGCTGTTTTTTATGCAGTTTTATGCGTGAGACACCTATAAGAGCAACCAGACATCAAGCGGGTCAGTATATATCGTCAAGAGCGCAGAGATTCCATAGAATATTCATAAAAAGCAGGAACAAGCGGGCGTGCAGAGAAGTATAGACAATAAATACCGATCAACGGGGTGAAGAATGTCAGTCGTTCGTTGCAGTAAGCGGTATGCACTATTCCTCACCGCACTTATGGCGATGTCCACAGCGTCTTTTGCAGTCTCCATGGATACAGTGGTCGGCTTTGATAACACGATCAAAGCCGGAGCGTGGATACCAATTGCCGTTACCCTCACCAATGACGACGCCCAAGATGTCGAAGGGGTGCTCGTCGCCAAATTGATGGACCCAAGTGTAACTGTTCCTCTTTGCACTACACGCGTGAACCTGCCTGCGAACTCAAAAAAGCTTTACCACATATACACAAAAATGTCCGGCTATGGTGGGGCTGTGAGTGTAACATTTTCAGCGCCGGGGTGGCCCAGTCAGGTCAAGACTATCAACACCACCAGCGCTGATATGAATGATAGGCTGGTGGTATCAGTGGGTAAGCGGTCCAGCAGGCTTGGGTTTCTCTCGGGGGAAAAGGTGCCGGCATTTCCGGGGGTGATGCGATATAATCAGCCAAATTCATGGACTGCTGGTTCAAGCACTACACCTAGCCCAGAGGCTCAGGTCTTCACATCATCTATCTCTACTGAAGCAATGCCCGATCGCCCAGCTGGGTATGAGACAGTCGATGTGATGGTGTTGTCCGATTTTTCGCCACATTCAGTGAGACCAGCGGTGTTGAGGTCGATAGCAACTTGGGTAGCATCCGGCGGGGTGTTAATCATATCCGCAGGCGCTGATTACAAGATGCTTCAGAACAGCTTCTACAGCGATCTGCTGCCTGTAAAGCCGACAGGAACAGCTAACCTGCCGGGAATGGCATCGCTGTCAAGCATTGGAGGAGAGGTATTTCCACCAGGAGCGGTGTCTATTGTCAAGAGCACGATCAAGCCGCGAATCGGCATTACGGTGCTAGCCCAGAACGGAGTGCCGATAGTGGTTAAGCGTTCCTACGGCGCGGGCAAGGTCATATTTATGGCTTTTAGCAGTGATTCGCAGCCATTTCACGATTGGAACGGGCAGCCTGAGTTCTGGAAACTC